>NZ_MDJR01000004.1 GCF_001730685.1 Caloranaerobacter ferrireducens
CTAGCGCGTCTGCCAATTCCGCCACACCCGCAAAGTGGTGACCCATCCGCGACTCGAACGCGGGACACCCTGATTAAAAGTCAGGTGCTCTACCGACTGAGCTAATGGGTCAAGATAGTGGGGTGGATAATGGGATTCGAACCCATGGCCTCCAGAGCCACAATCTGGCGCTCTAACCAACTGAGCTATACCCACCACAATTATATTGGTGCACCTGGGAGGATTCGAACCCCCGACACGCGGATTAGAAGTCCGCTGCTCTATCCTACTGAGCTACAGGTGCATGTCTTTCTGGAGCGGGTGAAGGGAATCGAACCCTCGCGACTGGCTTGGAAGGCCAGGGCTCTACCACTGAGCTACACCCGCATTTCATCGGCTGACAATAAAGAATTATACTACTGTATTAACAGTTTGTCAATAGATTTTAAGAAAAAATTTTTATGGAATTTTATGGATTGAACTTGCACAATATCGGTTTAATCTCATCACCTATATCTAAAATCCCGTAACTTCTGCTACTTCCATTTCTAGGATGTGTTGGACTTCCTGGATTAAAGAATAAAACTCCATCATGTTTAAGTGACATTGGAACATGACTATGTCCAAATAAAGCTATATCTACCCCTAATTCCTTACTTCTATAATACAGTTTATTAACACCAAATTTAACATTATATTTATGTCCATGAGTTAGTAATATTTTCTTTCCTTTAACTTGTATTATTTCCTCTTCTTTCGTATTGTAATCATAAAAGTCACAATTACCTCTTACATTTATTATATCTACTTTTAACATTTCTTTCAGTTTACCTACATCTTTAGAGTAATCACCTAAATGTACTAATAAATCTACATTTTCTATTTTATTTATTTCTCTTAGTATAGAATCTATATTGCCATGAGTATCACTTAATACAATTAGTTTCATTTCAATCATCCTTTTAGTATATTTTCTAATTCTACACGTAATTTTTTTAATGCATTAGCCCTATGACTAATTTTATTCTTTATATCCTCACCTAATTCAGCAAATGTCTTATTATACCCATCTACTATAAATAGTGGATCATAGCCAAATCCCTCATTACCTTTAGGATTTAAAGCTATTTTCCCTAAGCATTCCCCTTCCACAGTTTTATAGCTCTTATCTTCCATTACAATAGCTATAACTGTTTTGAATTTAGCGGTTCTATCTTCAAGCTTTACTCCCTCTAACTCTTTTAACAATTTTCTATTGTTATCCTCATAAGTAGCATTTTCTCCACCATATCTTGAAGAATATATACCTGGTCTGCCATCAAGCTTATCGACAAACAAACCTGTATCGTCTGCAATAACAATTCCATCGACTCTTTTTGATACTTCCACTGCCTTTTTTATAGCGTTCTCTTCTAGAGTATTTCCATCTTCTATAACATCTAACTCTTTTAAGCCCACTTCATCTTTTGATAATATTTCTAAAGGTAACCCCTTTAGTATTTTTTTTATTTCATCTATCTTATGTACATTACCACTAGCTACTATTAATCTAGTTTTGTTCATCTTTAACTTCCCCTTCTTGCTTTTCTTTTCCGACTAACTCTCCTATTTCACCTAGAACTTCTTTCTGAATATTTATTAGTTCTCTATTGCCCTTTTCTGCTAATCTAAGTAGCTCATTTAGATCTTCTCTGCTAAATGGTGATTCTTCACCAGTTCCTTGAATTTCTACAAATTCACCTCTATCTGTCATTACGATATTCATATCAACTTTAGCATTAGAATCCTCTGCATAGCATAAGTCTAAAAGTCTATTTTCTTCAACTATACCTACACTTACTGCTGAAAGAAAATGTTTAACTGGTAAATAGCTAATATCTCCACTTTCATATAATTTATACAATGCATCAACTAATGCTACAAAAGCACCAGTAATAGATGCAGTTCTAGTACCTCCATCAGCCTGTATTACATCACAATCTATCCAAACGGTTCTCTCTCCTAAATCTTCTAATTTCACAACTGACCTTAATGCTCTTCCAATAAGTCTTTGAATTTCTTGAGACCTTCCTTCAAGCTTACCTCTAACTGATTCTCTAACCTTTCTTGTCTCTGTAGAACCAGGTAACATTGAATATTCAGCTGTAACCCAACCTGTACCTGTTCCTTTTAAAAATGGTGGAACTCTATCATCTATCATAGCTGTACATATAACTTTAGTATCTCCCATTTCTATTAAAACTGACCCATGAGGATGCTTTAAAAAATTCCTAGTAATTTTAACTTTTCTTAACTCATCTCTCTTTCTGCCATCTACTCTTAACATCTTTATCTCTCCTATCCATTTTTTCCATAGTCATATTGTTTCCATATATAACTTTATAATAACAAAATCTTCGATTTAAATAAACTATAATTTAAGGAAGATTTTGTTGAAATCCATAAACGAAAATTATTTTTTGTTTTATCCATATTTTAATAAGGTATATAATTTCCTATGGATTATAACAAAATCTTATCAGTTTTCGCTATACAATTTAGTATGTTTGTTAATTAACAGCAAAAAAATAACTACCAGAGAACTGGTAGTTTAATATTCATTAGCAAATACAGGTAAAGTTTCTGGCTGCTCTACTTCAATTCCTGCTTCTTCTAAAGTTTTGCCATCCAATAAAATTTCTACACCAATTATATCCTCAAATTCACCTAAAGTTAACCCAATATTCTTAGCCATCTTCTCAAGAACTGCTTGGTCTTTCACTTCTGCATTATTTTCATCATATATATCTACATAAGCTATACCTTCTTTTATTTCTACACCTTGAAGCTTAACTCCTTCAGGTATGTCACTATATAAAGCAGTGTCTACAGGGGGTCCGTCAAAAAGCTTTTGAAGTGCTGTTAAAATATTAGCTTGTGGTGCAGAAGCAGGTACTGTTACAGGCACATAATATTCATACTCACCATTAGCAGTATTCTTGAAGTAAACTACTACTTTTGACTTTGCTTTAGATGCTGTATCAATAAGATTAATATCTTTTCTTACCAAAGGCTTTCCTATTTTAGTTCCAAATTTTAGACTGTCTACTATCTTACCTTCAATCATAAATTGTACTTTATTTATAGTAGGGAATTCAGTTAATGTATATACAATACCTTTCACAAGATTTTGTTCTTCAGTTTTAGAATTGTAATTCATTATTTCTTTAGAAAAGTCAACTTTACATAAACCAGTTTCTTTGTCTATTGACATACCTCTAATTTGAGTACCTGTTGGAATAATTGGCTCTAAACCAATTGCTCCTATATCTTCTCTTAAAGCTACACTGTCTATCATATTTCTCAACGCTGCTTTAGCAATTCCTTCTTCCCAAGGTATTTGTCTCTTTACTGGAACTAAGTATCCACTCTGATCTTGAAAATATAGAACAGTATCTCTTAATTCTACTTCACTTGATACTTCTAAGTTATCTTCATCACTTCTAACTATATCAACATCTGTTTCCTCTTCATCAGTAAACAAGTTTTTCATCACATCGATTGCTTTACATCCATAAATACTTACACTTAGAGCTAAAATTAAAATTATTACTACGACTTTTTTTATAGACATAAATACTCCCCCTTTGCCATTCTTACTAATATATATTACTGACAAAGAGGGAGTATGATTATTTCGCTTCAAAATATCTGATAATTCCATTAACTATACCCTGAATAGCTTTATTCTTATATTCCTCTGTAACTATTTTTTTCTCCTCATCAGGGTTAGTTACAAATCCTAACTCTAATAATGCTGCTACCATTTTTGTTTCTCTTACAACTACAAGTTTAGGTCTTCTTTTGATTCCTCTATCTAATGCACCAGTAGTCTTCAGCACTTCTTCATGTATCGTTTCTGCAAAAGGATAGTTGTCTTCAGTTTTTACATCACTTAAATATGCAGGGCAATACAAAGTTTGTATCCCAGATATATCTTTATCATCATGTGCATTAAAGTGTATGCTTATAAATGCATCTCCATTGCTTTGGTTAGCTTTTTCTGCTCTATCATACAAGTCTATATATTCATCTTTATCTCTGATTAATAAAGTGTTAAAGCCCAATTCCTTTAATTTTTTCTCTAAGCTTAAAGCATAATCTAATGCTATATCTTTTTCTTTCATCTTAGTTATAGGACCAATAGTTCCAGGATCCTTGCCCCCATGTCCTGCATCAATTATTATTAATTTATCGCTATATTTCTTAATCTTGTCCAGAACTTTTATCTTAATCACATCATCTCTAGTCGATGACAATACAGTATAAGAAATATCTTTTTTAAACTTCACAAATATTTTATTATAGTCACCTATATTTTCAACCTTAATATAGTCTGTCAGCTCATCATTAAGCTCAATTATACCATTTTCTAAATCAGCATACTTTCTAAAAAATCTTATCTCCATCATTTTGCTATTTTCATCATATTTCACATAGTAATTCATCCTTTTGTTAGCTTTAATCTGTAGCAATCGATTTCCATCATCTAATCTTTCAAAGCTAATATTTTTCAACCCATTATCATCAAGAAATAAAATTATTTTATCATCTTCTACTTCAGTAGTTAAATGAGGCTTCACATCCTTCTCTTTTAAGTCTAAAACTACTCTAACTATTTTATCCTGCTCATTATATAATGAATCTGGTTTAAATTGTGATGTTCTAATACCTTTTATAAATTCAGTTTCTATTTCAAGTTTATTATTATTCATTTCTAACAGTGAATCCAAAAGGTCTATAACTATTCTATCAGGTTCATAAAGTCTAAGTATGTTATAATCAGGTCTATTTGTATTATATATTACAACTCCCTTTTTATCTCCTATAGTTTCTAGCTTTATATTACTTACCTTGTTTACAAAATCAATTTCAATTTGTTTATTATCCTTAGACCTGTTAACGTTGTAACTAACAAATCTATCTAATTCTATAACTATTCTTGTTATATCAGGATCTATTGAAAATTGAGAGGCTCTAATCTTTTTTATTGGATACTTATTTGTATCTAATTCTAAAATACCTCTCGAAGCAATAATTTGCTTATTCTCTATATTTAAATTACTTCTAGGTATATCAATTACTAATCTATATGGGTCTTCTAAAAATATATCTTTATATGAAACTAATCCAGTAGTTTCTATTTTAATCTTAGGTAAATTGCCTTCACTTTCCGTTATACTTATATTTGTTACATCTTGTTTTTTATAATCTATTGTTCCAGTCCAAGTTTCCGGTATCCAGCCAACATCAAATCCAAGAGTTTCTGATACAAATCTTAATGGTACCATCGTTCTGTCATTAATAAGTTTTGCTGGTACATTATAAGGTAGTTTTGTAACCTCTCCATTAATAATTACATCTGAACTGTTTATTTTTAATATTATCTCTTTTTCTTGAGTTTTTATAGTAGCTTCATATTTTTCCTGATCCCAGCTAATATCTGCATTTAAGTAGTTTGCAACAAATCTGACCGGAACTAAGGTTCTTGAATTATATAAAATAGGTGGGACATCAGATTTGATTGGTTCACCATTAATAAGGATATTTATCTTTTTTACTTTAATAATCTTTCCGTCAACTGTTACATCTACTAATTCTGGACCTTGTTCAGCATAGGATGCTGGAATTAACAGAAAAAACGTGAGTATAGTAAGTATTATTACAATTAACCTTTTCATCATTTGTCCCCCTTAAAAATATCGTCGTTAGTCTTTCGTCATTCGCTATTCGTCATATCAGCAAGCGAAAAACGAAAAAATTGCTTAATTATGTCTTAAATAGATTTCGACAAAACCCGACTTCTTCCTCATTCAATTCTATTTATATCACTGCAAATACCTTATGTCAACGGAACTTGCAATATTGTAATAGTATTTTAATATTAAGCAAAATAAGGTATGGTTTGTAAAAATAACCATACCTTAAACTTGTTGACAAAGTCATTTTTATCAATGAATTGAAAAATAACGCTCATAGACAAATCTTTAGAGAAAACTAAGATTCATAATTTTGAAAAATCCTAACACACCTAATCAAGACGTCCTGTCTTGTAGGATGCTGGCTTAGCGTCCTGCTAAGCCTACGGATTTTTCTAAAATTATTCATCAAGTTTTCTTTGCTAAAGCTTTGCAATTATTCGCTTTTATTTTTCAATCATTTCTATTTTGTCTACAGTCTGAAGATATAGTTTATAACCATACCTTATCTATACAACTTTATATAATTCGTCACTTTCAGGCGGAAGTATTTCTTTAACAGCATCTTCATCCTCTATTAATATACCTTTTTCTATAATTTCTCCAATTAAACTTACATTAATATTGTTTTTGATAAGCTCTGATATTATTGCGTCTGTCTTTTCTTTAGGCGATATTATAAGCATACTCCCGCTAGATATAAGCTTAAGTGGGTCAATATTAAATAACTTGCATATAGACTTAGTTTCATTAGTCAAAGGTATCTTTTTCTTAAACACTTTCAATCCTTTTGATATCGCATTTGCCATTTCCCATATTGCTCCAAGCACTCCACCCTCAGTTACATCATGCATATATAAAGCTCCTTTTTTACTTGCCAAAAGTCCTTCTTTTACAACACTTATCATTTCCATATATTCTTTAGCTTTTTCTATTATTTCATGACTTAATTTGTCTTTTAATTTATCCTCTAAATCATGTGCTATTATTGCTGTACCTTCTAATCCTGCATACTTTGTTAATAAAATTTTATCACCAGTTTTGATAGAATCTTTACTTACAAAATATTCTCTAGCTTGTTTACCTATTACTGTTGTAGATACTACTATTTTATTTACTGCACTTGAAATCTCTGTATGACCGCCAATTATTTCTACATTTAATTTTTCTGCAACTGAACTTGCTTCTCTCATAATTAATTCTATATCCTCTTTTTCTGTACCTTCAGGAGCCAATATAGTCATTAACAAACCTACTGGCTCTGCTCCATTTGAGGCTACATCATTGCATGAAATATGTACTGCTAGCTTACCTAAATTTTTACTTGCACCTGTTATTGGATCTGTTGATACTACACATAAATCATCTCCTAAATTAAGTACTGCACAATCTTCTCCAATACCTGCCCTTGTAACAACCTCATCTCTCTTATATTTTATATTTGAAAATACAATACTCTTTAATAAATCATTAGGTAACTTTCCAATTTTCATCACTTTGTACGCCCCTTTTAAAGTATTCATTCCATTCTTCTGCAGTCATAATCTTATGGTCTGATATAATCGAAATAATTTTTATATCCTCAGGCTTAATGTTGTGAAATATCAATACCTCAGCATCATAACCAGTAGTCTTATCTTTTCTTACTTTCAAATTTTCTACAAAACTTAAAGATGTGTTCCAATAATCTTTTATCAACTTTTTACCTCTATTTTCTAAAAATATTTTTGCATAATTAAAATTCGGAACATCTTTGAGTATAAAAGACTCATATACTGAGTTTGCTAAGTTTTCATTTGCTATCCAACATTTATCCTGATTTATTTTTATTCCCAATATAACTGTATGAGAATGCCAGCAGTGATTTTCATCAAAATTTAAGCTAGCAAAAATAGCTTTTTTCCTTTCTACCCACTGTGGTAATTTGTTTGGTCTAAATTCATCCATAAACTTATGAAATTCTAAATATTTAGTTACATAAGTTGTTTTATCGTCATATTTAATCCCTTCACTAAGTACTGTTTTTAAATCTGTAATGGGTATAATGTGATAGACTAATCTTGTATCTGTATAGTCTGGAAATAACATCTATCCATCTCCTTTTTCTATAATCCATAGGAAATTATATACCTCGCTAAATTGTGAATAATTTTAAATATAATTTCCGTTTATGGATTTCAACAAAATCTGCCTTATACAAATTTAAATCGAAGATTTTGTTCTACTCTTATATATTATTTTCGGAGATAGATAAGTATTATACTTCCAATTATTAATATAACACATAACTTAACTAAATTAAATAACTATGATAAATCAGGGAAAAATAATACTTAGAAAAAATTTTGGAGGTGATATGAATAACTATTAATTGCTTAGAGAACTGTATATATCAAATTGATGGAATATGTACATTAACTCATATAACAACATATTCGGGAAACTCTAAAAGTAACTGTCCTTATTTTAAAAATAAAGATAAATTATACAAAAAAACAAGGAATGGCGGCTAAGCCTCTAAGATGTATGCCCACTTGTATTCAGTATCAACACCAACTGGGAATCTTGCTACACCTTTAACATATGGTTTTTGCAAGAAGTTTCTTGCTCTGAAGTAAGTTGGTGATATAGGCATTTCTTCCATTAATAATTTTTCAGCTTCTAACATATATTCCATTCTTTCGTCGCCAGTACTGTTAACAGCTTTTTCGATTAACTCATCGTACTTAGCGTTGCTCCAGAATGCATCGTTGTTACCACCATCAGTTACCCACATATCCATGAAAGTCATTGGGTCGTTGTAGTCAGCACCCCAACCAGCACCAACTATAGTGTAGTCGCCTTGATCCATTTTTTGAAGACGGATCTTGAATG
This sequence comes from Caloranaerobacter ferrireducens, assembly GCF_001730685.1. Classification (NCBI taxonomy): domain Bacteria; kingdom Bacillati; phylum Bacillota; class Tissierellia; order Tissierellales; family Thermohalobacteraceae; genus Caloranaerobacter; species Caloranaerobacter ferrireducens. Next base: position 8,592 of record NZ_MDJR01000004.1, read on the forward strand.
ATACTGATTCGATAGGTACTTCAATACCTAAGTTGTTTTTCCACATTTGTTGTAATGCTTGAGCTAGTTTTCTAGCTAAGTCACTATCTCCAGTTAGATATCCAACATGCTTAGCTAACTCTTCCTTAGTAGCTCCAACTTCTTTTAATCCTTCTTCTAATAACTTGTTAGCTTCATCTATAGCTGCCTGTCCTTTAGTACCAGCATCATAGATTAAATCTCCGTTTTGCTTTCTGAATTCTCCACCAGCTTTTCCTGGGATTCCGCCAGGTACGAAACCGTAAGCTGGGATTGAACCGTTAGCAAGAACTCCATTTACATAAGCATCTCTGTTTATAGCTAATGAGAATGCTTTTCTTATTTTCTTATTGCTGAAGAATTTGTCTTTGCAGTTGAACTCTAAGTAGAATGTAACAGCTTCTGCCATTCTACCGAATTCTGGTGAATCTTTATAGTTATCTAAGAATTCAGCAGGTACTCCAGTCATATCTAATTCGCCAGTTTCATATAAGTTGATTGGAGTATTAGTATCGTTAATCATATCGCATTCGATTCTTTCAAGTTTAACACTGTCAGCATCCCAGTAACTTGGGTTCTTCTCAAGAACTATTTTTTGTTCATGGTTCCATTCAGTTATCATGAATGGTCCACTGAATACCATTTTGTCAGCTTCTGATGCGTAAGCATCTCCCCACTTCTCTACTGCAGCTTTTTTAGCTGGTAGATAAGTGATGAATGAAGTTAAACTTAAGAAGTATGACATTGGTCTTTCTAATTCAACTTGTAAAGTCTTTTCATCAAGAGCTTTGATTCCAACTTCATTTGGATCAGTTATTTCACCTGTATTAAATGCGTATGCATTCTTGATTCCATAGAATTGATATGCATATGAAGAAGCAGTTTTTGGATCTATAGCTCTCTTCCAAGCATATTCAAAATCGTAAGCAGTTATTGGGTCTCCATCTGACCATTTAGCATCTCTTAATTTGAAAGTATAAGTTTTACCATCATCGCTTACAGTCCAGCTCTCAGCTAAACCTTTACCTACGCTACCATCTGGATTAAGTCTTACAAGACCCTCTAAAGTAGCATTTAATAATATGAATGAAACTGTATCAGTTGAAGTTTGTGGATCTAAATCAGGTGGTTCTGTACCAAGATTTATTCTTAATACTTGTTCTTTAGCTAATTTTGGTTCTCCAGTATCAGTTTGAGTTTGATCTTCAGTCTTAGTTTGGTCTTCAGTTGGTGGTTGTTCAGTAGTCTTACCACAACCTGCTAATGCTAGTGATAATACCATAGTGAAAACTAGCGCTAATATAAGCCATTTACTTCTTTTCATTAACTAATCCCCCTTTAATTTTTTATTAAGGATAATAATTTTTTTGGCTAACTTATAAAGTTAATACTCACCCCCTTAAGTTCGTTAAGTGAGAATTTTTTAAAATTTTAAATTTATTCTAAATATTTAAATTCTATACAAACTTAAAAAGTCCTTTATATTTTTTAAAATTTTTTGTTTAGTTTAAAATTTTTGAAAAATCCAAATCTAGTTAGTTCTTGTTTTTTTCGTTTTTTTAATATTGTTTAAGCAATTTTAATTAAAGTATAAAGAAATTTTAACATATTGTCAAGCTAATATTTTTTCTCCAAGCACTAACTATTACTATACTTATGCATGTACATAGACATACATTACACTTTATTTTGTCTATAAATTGAAATAAGGTGCCGAAGCAAATCACTTCGGCAACTTATTAAATCACATGGCATGCTACAAAATGTCCTGGACTTACTTCTCTTAATTCTGGAGTCTGTTCTCTACATATGTCTTTGCATAACTTACATCTAGCCTGGAATTTACATCCTGGCGGTGGATTAATTGGACTTGGAACATCCCCTTCAAGAATAATTCTCTTTCTATTTCTTTCAACTTCTGGGTCTGGAATAGGTACAGCTGATAATAAAGCCTTAGTATATGGATGTAATGGATTATCATATAACTCTTTACTAGTTGTCAGCTCCATAATTGAACCTAAATACATAACTGCAATTCTATCAGAAATATGCTTAACCATACTTAAGTCATGTGCTATAAAAAGATATGTTAAGCCAAGTTTCTCTTGTAATTCCATTAATAGGTTAACAACTTGGGCCTGAATAGATACGTCTAGAGCTGAAATAGGCTCATCACAAACTATAAATTTAGGCTCTATAGCTAAAGCTCTAGCTATACCTATACGCTGTCTCTGACCACCACTGAACTCATGCGGGAATCTATTCGCATGCTCTCTATTTAATCCAACTAACTCTAATAATTCATATATTCTTCTTTGTCGGTCTTCTCCAGTATATAATCCATGTATATCTATTCCTTCACCAATAATATCAGTAACTGTCATTCTTGGATTTAATGATGCGTATGGGTCTTGGAATATCATCTGAGCTTTTCTTGTAAAGTTCTTTAATTCTTCTTTATTTAGCTTATGAACATTCATTCCATCAAATATAACTTCACCATCAGTTGCATCATATAGTCTTATGATTGTTCTACCTGTTGTTGATTTTCCACAGCCTGACTCACCAACAAGACCTAAAGTTTCTCCTTCTTTTATATCAAAACTAATACCATCAACAGCCTTTAATGTTAAGCCCCTGCCCACATGGAAATATTTTTTTAAGTTTCTTACTTCTATAAGTGTTTTTCTTTCTTCAGCCATATCTATCTCCTTCCTTCAACAATAGGATTTTTTACCTTTGGTGCCATTTCATGCTGTAGCCAGCAGTGTACATGATGCTTTTCGCTTATTTGAGTCTTCTCTGGATAGTATTCTTTACATACTGGCATAGCATAATCACATCTAGCTGCAAATGGGCACCCTACAGGTGGCTTAAATAAATCTGGTGGCTGTCCTACTATTGGTACTAGTCTTTCTTTGTTGGCAGCGTCTAATCTTGGTACTGATTGTAATAATCCCCAAGTGTAAGGATGCTGTGGATTAAAGAATATATCGTCACTTGTACCTGACTCTATAATCTTACCTGCATACATAACAACTATTCTATGAGCTATATTAGCAACAACACCAAGGTCGTGTGTTATCATTATGATTGATGTATCTAGCTTGTCTTGTAATTCCTTCATAAGGTCTAATATCTGAGCTTGAATTGTAACATCTAGTGCAGTTGTAGGCTCGTCAGCTATTAATAGTTTAGGATTACATGCTAATGCAATAGCTATCATAGCTCTTTGTCTCATACCACCACTAAATTCATGTGGATATTGCTCAACACGTTTTGCAGGATTTGGTATACCAACTAATTTAAGCATCTCAATTGCTCTTTCTTTCGCTTCTTTTTTAGTCATATTTTGATGCTTAATTAGTCCTTCCATTATTTGTTTTCCTACTTTCATAGTAGGGTTAAGTGAAGTCATAGGATCTTGGAAAATCATACTGATTTCACGACCACGAATTGACTCCATTTGTTTATCTGTATATTTAGCTAAATCTTTTCCATCAAATATAACACTACCCTTTTTAATTCTTCCAGGTGGCATAGGTATAAGTTTCATAATTGATTGAGCTGTAACTGACTTACCACATCCTGATTCACCAACTATAGCTAGAGTCTCTCCCCTATCTACGTGGAAGTCTACTCCTCTTACAGCCTTAACTTCTCCAGCATAGGTATCAAACGAAACATGTAAATCTTTTACTTCCAATAATCTATCTTTATTTTCCACTTTATTAGCCTCCTTTACTTTCTAAGTCTTGGATCTAGTGCATCTCTTAAACCATCACCTAACAAGTTAAAACCAAGCATTGTTATACTGATTAATAGTGACGGGAAGAATAACTGATATGGATGTATTAAAAGTACCTTACTACCATCTGCCGCTAGAGTACCCCAGCTCGCTAATGGTAACGGAAGTCCAAGACCTATATAACTTAAGAACGCTTCTGAGAATATTGCAGCAGGAACCGCAAATGTTATTGATATAATAATTGGTCCCATTGAGTTTGGAATTAAGTGTCTAGTTATAATTCTCCAACCATCTGCTCCTAAAGTTTTTGCTGCTAATACAAATTCCATTTCTTTCAATTGAAGTACCTGACCTCTAACTAATCTGGCCATTCCACCCCAACCTGATATAGCAAAGGCTATGATTATAGTATGAAGTCCTTGACCAATAACAACCATTAAAAGAATTACCCATAACATTTGTGGAATTGAGAATATAATATCAACAATACGCATCATTACTATATCTACATTACCACCTAAATAACCTGAAACCCCTCCGTAAATTACACCTATTGTAAAGTTCAATATGGCTGTCATAAAACCAATGAACAGGGATACTCTCGCACCCATCCAACATCTTACAAATATATCTCTACCTAACGCATCAGTTCCAAACCAGTGTTCAGCTGAAGGTGGCTTATTTATACTCATAAAATCCTGCTCATCAAAATCATAAGGCTGCATGTAAGGTCCTACTAAAGAAAGCACTATTAATAATCCAAGCAATATCATTGAAGCAATAGCTAATTTGTTTTCTTTAAGTCTTCTCCAAGCATCTTGCCAATAAGTCAAACTTGGCCTTACTAACTCTTGTGACTTCTCAATATCTTTGCCGACTATTTTAAACATATCTTTGTTCAGTTGAACTTGAGCCATTTTGCCAACTCCTCTCTATTAGTCTAATCTTATTCTTGGATCTATTAATCCATATGCAATATCAACCAAGAAAATTATGAATACCAATACTGCTGAATAGAATACTGTTGTACCTAAAATCAATGTATAGTCTCTTTGCTGTATACTTTGGATATAGTATTTTCCTAATCCAGGTATACCGAATATTCTTTCAATAATGAATGTACCTGTTAATAATAAAGCTATGATTGGACCTAAAACTGTAACAACTGGTAATATAGCATTTCTTATAGCATGTTTCCAAATAACAACAGTTTTTGACAATCCTTTTGCTTTAGCTGTTTTAATATAATCCTGATTTAATACATCAAGCATACTTGTTCTCATCATCCTAGCCTGGAATGCAATCATCCTCATACCTAACGCCCAAGCAGGTAATATAACGTGATATGGCGTTCCCCATCTTGCAACTGGGAACCATTGTAATTTAACTCCGAACCAATATTGGAATAATGCTGAGAAAACGAAGTTAGGTACTGAAACCCCCAATATAGCTAATAAGATAACGAAATAATCAAAGAATCCCTTATGATTGAGTGCCGCGACAATTCCCAGGAATATACCCATGGTTATACCAAACAAACCTGCTGCCAAACCAAGTTGAGCAGAAACAGGGAATCCTGACTTCAACATACTAGCAACTGTTCTGTTTTTATACTTTAGCGACATACCTAAATCGCCTTGTAATAAGTTCTTTAAATAAGTAAAGTATTGTACAACTAGCGGCTTGTCTAATCCATATTTAGCTTTAAGGTTTTCTAAAATCTCTGCTGGAATCCTTTTTTGGTCAGTGAATGGATCTCCAGGAATAGCGTGCATTAAGAAAAATGTGATAGTTATTACAACCCATAATGTTAGAACCATAGTTCCTAACCTTTTTAGAGTATACTTAAACATAAATACACCTCCATCAATTTTTGCAATGTAAAATACTCAAAATAGAAAAAATAACTCTAAGCTTTATACTCCCCCCCTTTAAAACAAGTTATACAAATTTTATATATAACTATTCTTTATTGTTTATATATTGTGAAATAGTTTAAGATTTCATTAATTTTAAATTTTGCATATTGAGTGACTTGTTCAAATTGTCTGAAATTTTTTACTTTTCTATTTTATGATACTTTATACTCCTTTATTATGCAATTAAATAAGTTTTAATAAAATATTAAGAAAATGTAATATTTAATTCTAGATACTAGGTACTGGGTACTAGAATAGAAAAATGTAAAATTGAAAATGTAAAATGTAAAATAAAACATTATACTATGCATAATATATATATTTGGTACTATATACTGAATTGAACAGAACCTGCGATTTAAAATCAACTACAATGTAGATTTTGCCTATATCCATAAACGAAAATTATATTTAAAATTATCTACAGTTTAATAAGGTATATAACTTCCTATGGATTATAAAAAATAAAATTAAGGCAGTAAATTGGATTTAATCCAATTTACTGCCTTAATTTTTCTAATATTATCTTATTTACTAATTGAGGATTTGCCTTTCCTTTTGTAGCCTTCATAACTTGACCTATCAAAAAACCTAATACTTTTTCCTTTCCTTTTTTATAGTCTTCTACTGACTGTTTATTTTCTTCCATTATTTTATCAACTATGCGTTCTAGTTCAGACGCATTACTCATCTGAAGTAAACCTTTTTCTTTAACTATTATTTTTGGATTCTTTCCTTCTTCAAACATGATTTTTAATACTTTTTTTCCAATGTTGTTACTAATTTTACCTTCATTTATTAACTCTAATAAATCAGCAAATTCCTTATAAGTAAACTTTATCTCACTAATATCCATATTCTTAACATTAAGCCATCCTAAAATATCCCCCATTAGCCAATTGCTAACCTGTTTTGGGTTATTACTAATTTTAACTGTTTCTTCAAAAAAATCAGCTAATTTTTTTGAAGATGTTAAAACCTTCGCATCATATTCAGGCAAGTTATAATCTCTTATAAATCTCTCTTTTTTGTCTTCAGGAAGTTCAGGCAAATTTTCTTTAATATTTTTTATCCAGTTTTCATCCACTTCAATATATACCAAATCAGGCTCAGGAAAATACCTATAATCTTCAACTGTTTCCTTTACTCTCATGACTACAGTTTCATTTCTATTTTCATCCCATCTTCTTGTTTCTTTGAGCGTATTTTTCCCCTGTTCTAACAATTCAATATGTCTCTTCTCCTCAAATTCCATAGCTTTAACAGCAGCCTTGAATGAATTTAAATTTTTAACCTCTGTAATTGTACTCTTTATTCCTGTTTCTTCATCTATAACATTTATGTTAATATCACATCTTAAGGACCCTTCTTCCATCTTACAATCAGAAACCTCAATATACTGGAGTATAGCTTTTAATTTTTCTAAAAATATTCTAGCCTCCTCAGGCGAATTCATATCAGGATAAGTTACAATTTCTATTAAAGGAACTCCACTTCTATTATAATCAAGAAGAATATTTCCTTTTTCATCATAAACAGATTTCCCCGTATCTTCTTCTATATGTATCCTTTTAATTCTTATTTTTTTATCACCGTCTTTTGTATTTATCTTTATATAACCATTTTTACAAAGAGGATTAGAATACTGAGTGATCTGATATCCTTTTACTAAATCTGGATAAAAATAATTTTTTCTATCCATTCTACTTTTATTTGATATTTCACATTTTAAGGCTAAGCCAGCCCTTATACAATATTCTACAACTTTTTTATTAAGTACAGGCAGAGCTCCTGGAAAGCCTAAGCAAACTGGACAGCAATGTGTATTTACTTCTTTGCCAAATTCAGCTAAACAGCTACAAAATATTTTAGTTTTCGTCAAAAGTTCAGCATGTATTTCAAGTCCTATTACTGTTTTATATGCCATTTTTTATCCCTTCCTTTATCTTAGGAGCTCTTCTTTGGAAATTACTATTCTTTTCGTAAGTATATGCAACGCTTAATATATCTTCTTCCCCAAAAGCTTTACCCAATATTTGCATTCCTACTGGCAGGTCATCAATATAGCTACAAGGAATTGTTATAGCTGGTATTCCTGCAATATTGGCTGAAACCGTTAATATATCTGAAAGATACATAGATATAAATTTCTCTTTCTTCTCTCCAATTTTATAAGGTAATGTAGGAGTCGTAGGTGATATAATAACATCAAACTCATTAAATACTTTTTCAAAATCTCTTATAATTAATGTCCTTACTTTCTGAGCCTTTTTATAGTATTCACTGTAATGGCTTGAGCTTAGAAAATAAGTCCCTATCATTATCCTTCTCTTTACCTCATCTCCAAAGCCTTCTGTTCTCGTCTTTACAATCAATTCTTCAACTCCATTATAATTTTTAGCTCTTTTTCCATATCTAACACCATCAAACTTGGCAAGATTTGAACTAGCTTCAGAAGATGCTAAAGTATAATAGGTAGCCAAAGCATATTCTGTATGAGGCAATGAAACATAATCTATTTTTGCCCCGAGTTTTTCAAGAGTTTTAACTGCATCTAATACCTTTTCTTTAATTTTACTATCTATCCTATTATCGAAGTATTCTTTAGGCAGAGCTATCTTTAGCCCTCTGATATCTTTTATTAATGCTTTTGTATAATCAATACTATCATTATCAACAGATGTAGAATCTTTTTTATCAAACCCTACTATACTGTTTAATACAATAGCACAATCCTCTACATCCTTAGTCAAAGGCCCTATTTGGTCAAATGATGATGCAAATGCTACTAACCCATATCTAGACACAAGTCCATATGTCGGCTTTAATCCAACTACCCCACAAAAAGCTGCTGGTTGTCTTATTGACCCTCCTGTAGATGATCCTAGAGCATATGGAACCTCTGATGCCGAAACAGCCGCCGCTGAGCCACCACTTGAACCACCTGGTACTCTATTTAAATCCCAAGGATTTTTAGTAATCTTGAAAGTAGAGTTTTCTGTGCTAGAGCCCATTGCAAATTCATCCATATTAGTCTTACCTACTATAATCGCACCATTTAACTTAAGTTTTTTTACAACGGTTGCATCATATGGTGGTATAAAATTTTCTAAAATTCTAGACCCGCAGGTTGTCTTAATTCCTTCTGTTACTATATTATCTTTAATTCCTACAGGAATTCCTGCTAAATCACTTAAGCTAGTGATATCTTCTTTTATTTTTTTATCTATTCTTCTAGCATCTTCAAGAGCTTTTTCTTTAGTTAAAGTTATAAAGCTACCTACTTTATCTTCTACTTCTTCTATTCTACTAAAAAAACTTTTCACTATTTCTTCTGATGACACTTCTCTGTTTCTTATCAGATCTCTCAGCTCATGAATCGTAAGATTTATTAAATCCACTTTTTATCTCACCTCTAGTTAAATCAGTTGACAGTATACAGAGAACAGGAAACAAATAATAAATAATGTAAGTTGACTGTCAAATTTTCCATTTTCAATTTTTAATTTTTCATTCCTGAAGCCTGTCCCCTGTTCCCTAATTCTAGTACCTAGTACCCAGCACCTAGTACCTAAATTTTAAATTCCCAAGTGTAAAATACCCGTTTCTCACCTCTTCTACATTAGAAAGAACCTTCTCTCTTTCTAAAGAAGGCTCTACAATATCTTCTCTAAAAAAGTTTTTAGAATGATGTATATTATAAGTCGGCTCAATACCTTCTGTATCTATTTCCTTTAATTTCTCAACTAATTCTAAAATCGCTGTCAATTGATTAGAGAATTTTTCTATATCTTTTTCATAAATTTCTAACTTAGCTAATTTTGCTATGCGTTCTATTTCTTTTTGAGAGATTTTCATATAAAATCCTCCTTAAAAATCGTCATTTGTCGCTCGTCATTCGCTATTCGTTAAATCTAATAATATCTAAAAACTCTTTACCAGTAATTATTTTTATACCTAATTCCTTCGCTTTATCATATTTAGACCCTGGATTTTCTCCCACAACTACATAATCAGTCTTTTTACTAACACTACCAGCTACTTTCCCACCCATTTTAGTTATTATTTCTTTTGCTTCTTTCCTGCTAATTCCTTCAATAGTACCAGTTACAACAACTGTTTTACCTGAGAATATAGTATCATTTTTTATTTTCTTTTCTTCATGAACTGGATTTACACCTTCTTCTAAGAGCTTATTTATGTTAGAAATTATTTTTTCGTCTGTAAAAAACTCTATTATGCTATTTGCCACTTTGTCTCCAATATCAGGTATTGCTATAAGCTCTTCATATGTTGCATTCATCAGTCTTTCAAGAGATTTAAATGTATTAGCCAAATCAGTTGAAGTTTTCCTTCCTACATTAGGTATTCCCAATGCAAAAATAAAAGAATCCAATCTACAATTTTTACTCTTCTCAATCGCATTTAACAGATTTTCTGCTTTTTTCTTTCCGAATCTATCTAATTTGATTAGCTCTTCAAATTTTAGCTCATAAAGTTTAGGTATATCTTCAAGACCTAATTCTTCGTATAATTGCTCTGCTGTCTTTTCACTAAAACCTTCTATATTCATTGCATCTCTACTTGCATAATGAACTAATCTAGAAACTAACTGTGGTTTACAAGATAAAGAGTTCGGGCAGAAAATATGTACTCCTTCTTGAATAAGCTCGCTGCCGCAAGCAGGACATTCTTTTGGTTTCTCTATTTTCTTAGGATTTTCACAGCTATCTTCAATTGTTCCCATTATTTCTGGTATTACATCATTAGACCTTCTTATCCATACTCTACAACCAATTGCAACTTTTTTTCTTTGAATATCATCCCAATTATTCAATGTAGCTCTTTTAACAGTTACTCCTCCTATTTCAACAGGCTCAAGTATTGCTGTTGGAGTAACTTTTCCCGTTCTTCCTACATTCCATTCTACACCAATCAATTTTGTCGTCATTTCTTCTGCTTCAAATTTATATGCCATAGCCCAACGTGGAAACTTCTGTGTATAGCCTAAAACCTCTCTTGTTCTCATATCATTTATCTTTATCACAAGTCCGTCTGTCAAAACATCGAGAGAATTCCTTGTTTCCTTTATCTTTTCTATTTCCTCTATAAGTTCTTCGATACTATTAAAAGTCTTTATATATTCACTAACTGGTAGTCTATTTTCTTTTAAGAAATCTATCATCTCAAGATGTGTATTAAAACTTCTACCCTCTATATACCCTACATTATAAAAATAAGCTATTAATTTTCTTTTTGCAGTAACTTTAGGATCTAAATTTCTCAAAGCTCCAGCTGCTGCATTCCTTGCATTCTTAAGTGGTTCATCAGCTGTTTTATTATACTCGTCCAAAACTGATAAAGGCATTAATCCTTCACCTTGTATTTCAACAGTACCTTTAAACTTTATACTTAGAGGTATCGATTTTATAGTTTTTATCTGTGGTAGTATTGCCTCTCCTATTTCTCCATTACCTCTAGTTGCACCTTGAACTAATTTTCCATCTTTATAAGTGAGGTTAATTGTAAGACCATCAAATTTATATTCAACTACATAAGTAGGATTAGGTAATCTTTCTTCATTTTCCCTATTATATTCATTTATTAATCTTCTTACTCTTGCATCCCAATTTTTTAATTCTTCAATGGTTTTACATTTATCTAAACTCAATAATTTACCTAAATGTTTATGCTTCTGAAATTTTTCAAGCGGCTTTGCTCCAACTCTCTGTGTTGGAGAATCACTTAATATTATCCCAGTTTCCTCTTCTAATTTTACTAATTCGTCATAGAGTTTATCGTATTCCTTATCACTGACCTTAGGATTGTCTAAAACATAATAATGATAGTTCAGATCATTTATTATATCAACAAGCTCTTTAATACGCTCTTTTTTATCCATCATCTCACCTTCCTATATTCGTTACTCGTCATTCGCCTTTCGCCGTTCGACATTAAATATTTTTATTTATATTCAATAGACGAAAAGCGAATAGCGAACGACGAACAGCCATACTAGTACCTAGTACTAAATACCTAGTACCTAATCTACTCCACCACTTCTATCGGTGCAAAGCTAAGCATAAGTTTCTTAACGCCCTTACTTGCAAATGCAACTGCTATTTCTTTATCTCCATCCTTCTCTTTAACTTGTACAACTGTACCTACACCCCACATTTTATGCTTCACTTTTGCTCCAGGTTTTATATCGTTTGAAGATAAGTTCGATTTACTGGTACTTTTCTCAACTATACCCGTGAAAAACTTGTTAGTATCTTTTTTTATCTTGCCTAATACTTTTACTGTTTTTTCATTTAAATTCTCCACCAACCATTCTGGTATCTCTTTTACAAATCTTGATACAGTATTATACATAGTATGTCCATATAAAGTCCTTACATCGGCATAAGTTAAATATAAGATTTTCTTTGCCCTAGTAATACCAACATAGCATAGTCTTCTTTCTTCTTCTAGTTCTTCATCACTGTTAAGTGCTCTTGAAAGTGGAAAAATTCCTTCCTCCATTCCAGCTAAAAATACTACCGGAAACTCCAAACCCTTAGCACTGTGCAATGTCATAAGTAAAACAGCATTTCCCTCATCTTCTACACTGTCAATATCTGAAAGCAGTGAAATATTTGCTAAAAATTCTTCTAAAGTATTCTCTTCACTTTTTTGTTCAAAATCTATAGCTACAGAAATAAATTCTTTTATATTCTCTATTCTACTCTCTGCTTCCACTGTATTTTCCTTTTTTAGTTCCTCTATATATCCTATTGAATCTATAACATTTTCTATAAGGTCTCTTACTCCTAAAATTTCCTTCATAGCTATAAACTTATTTATTAGAGTAGTAAACTTATTTATATTAGCAATAGCTCTCTGTGATAATCCTGGGATATCCTCTGCATCTAAAATAGCGCTATATAAACTTTCTCCTGTCTTTTGACAATATTCCTCAATCTTTTCAATAGTCTTACTACCAATTCCCCTTTTAGGTACATTGATTATCCTCTTTAAACTCACATTGTCAACTGGATTTTGTATAAGCCTTAAATAAGCTATAATATCTTTTATTTCTTTTCTATCATAAAACTTAAGCCCCCCAACTATTTTATAAGGGATATTCGATTTTATTAATGCTTCTTCTATAACACGTGATTGGGCATTTGTTCTATAAAGAACAGCAAAATCCGAAAATCTCAAACCTTCATTTTTAATATTTTCATTTATTTTACTTGCTATAAAATCAGCTTCATCATGCTCATTGTAACCACTATAAAGTTTTATTAAAGTACCTCCATCATTTTCAGTCCATAATTTTTTTGATTTTCTCCCATAATTGTTCTTTATTACATGATTAGCTGCTTCTAATATAGTTTTAGTAGAACGATAATTTTGCTCAAGCTTTATAACCTTTGTATTCGGAAAATCCTTTTCAAATTCAAGTATATTTCTAATATCTGCCCCTCTCCATCCATAAATCGACTGGTCATCATCGCCCACTACACAAATATTCATATATTTTCTAGACAATAATCTAATTAATTCATACTGTGCTTTATTTGTATCTTGATACTCATCTACTAAAATATATTTAAATCTTTCTTGATAATCATTTAAAACATCTGGATTTTTTCTAAGTAAATCTATAGTCTTAAATATTAAGTCATCAAAATCTAATGCATTATTTTCTTTTAATTTCTTTTGATACAAACTATATATTTCTGCCTTATTTCTTTCTCTAAAGTCACCATAGTTATCTCTCATGTATGTATCAGCATCTATAAGCTTATCTTTTTGAGAGCTTATAAAGTTTAAAATAGCTTTAGGTTCATATAACTTTTCATTTAAATTAAGTTGTTTTATGCAATCTTTTATAAGAGTCTTCTGATCAGTTGTATCGAATATTACAAAATTTCTACTATACCCTATTCTATCAATATTTCTTCTTAAAATTCTTACACATATTGAATGAAATGTTCCAATCCACATATTTTGAGCTTTTCCACCAATAAGTCCTTCTATTCGTTCCTTCATCTCATTAGCAGCTTTATTAGTAAAAGTTATTGCCAAAATATTCTCTGGATTTACCCCTTTTTCTTCTATTAGATATGCTATTCTATGAGTTAAAACTCTCGTTTTCCCCGAACCTGCACCAGCTAGTACTAATAATGGTCCTTCTGTAGTTAATACCGCTTCTTTCTGTCTATCATTCAAAGTATCTAAAGAAATCATATATTTATCTCCTCTCGATTTCATTCTTTTCTTCCTACTATTATATAAGAAAGTAATTTTTAATTGAAGATATGATATTAATATTATTCAATTTTGATTTTTGGAAAAATAAAACCCCTACTCATAAAAGCAGAGGTAATAAAACAAAATTATAATTTTTCTGTAATTATATTAACAAAATATCTATGGAATGATTCATCTCCCGTAAGTTCAGGATGAAATGAAGTTGCCAACATATTCTTTTCCCTTGCTGCAATAATCTTCCCTTCGTGCTTTGATAAAATTTCAACTCCTTCTCCAACCTTCTCAATGTAAGGTGCTCTAATGAAAACTAATGATATTGGTTTTGATGAAACTTGCGGTATTGTCTTTTCTATCATAAAACTATCTATCTGACTACCATATGCATTTCTTTTCACTTCAATATCCATTACTCCTAAATGTACATAATCCTGCCCTGCAATTTTTTTTGCCAATAATATCATTCCTGCACACGTTCCCCATACAGGCATTCCTTTTTTTATTCTTTCCTTTAAAGGTAAAAATATATTAAAATCCTTCATAAGTTTCCCTATTGTCGTGCTTTCCCCTCCAGGAAGAATTAGACCATCTATCTCATTTATCTGTTTAGTATATTTAACCCTAATTGGCTTAATCCCTTCAATTTTCTTAAGCATTTCTATATGTTCAACTACAGAGCCTTGAAAATCAAGTACACCGACTTTAATCATTATTACCATCCTCTTTCAGCAAATTCTGTAGTCAATTTACTAATTTCTAATCCATACATAGGTTCTCCTAAATCTTCAGAGACTTCAGCAAGAATTTCAGGGTCATTATAATATGTGGTTGCTTTCACTATCGCTTTTGCTCTCTTTTCCGGATTAGAAGATTTAAAAATCCCAGAACCTACAAATACTCCATCACATCCTAACTGCATCATAAGAGCTGCATCTGCAGGAGTTGCAATTCCACCAGCTGCAAAGTTTACAACAGGTAGTCTTCCATGTTCAGCTACATATTCAACCAAATGATAAGGTGCCCCCATTTCTTTAGCAGCAGTCATAAGTTCTTCCTTAGGCATAAGTTTCAATTTCCTTATTTCTGATAACATCTGCCTCATATGCCTTACAGCTTCTACAACATTACCAGTTCCTGCTTCTCCTTTCGTTCTTATCATAGATGCTCCTTCAGCAATCCTTCGTAATGCCTCTCCTAAATTTCTAGCTCCACATACAAAAGGAACTTTAAACTGTTTTTTATTAATATGATACATCTCATCTGCTGGGGTTAAAACTTCACTTTCATCAATAAAGTCTATTCCTATCGCTTCTAGAATTTGAGCTTCAACAAAATGACCAATCCTTACCTTTGCCATAACTGGTATTGATACTGCTTTTTTTATTTCTTTTATCATTTTAGGATCAGACATTCTTGCCACTCCACCCTGCTTTCTAATATCAGCAGGTACTCTCTCCAAAGCCATGACTGCTACAGCCCCGGCTTTTTCAGCTATTCTGGCCTGTTCTGGATTGGTAACATCCATAATCACTCCACCCTTAAGCATTTGTGCAAGATTTTTATTTAGTTCATATCTTTTATTCATGCTATCTCCCCCTATACTTTATTAATTTTAAAAATCAATCAATATTGTATTGGTTGTTGTTTTGAAATTGTAATGCTATTGTATTGTTATATGATAACATTACCAGTACAATTCTATTATGTCACAACAATTGTACTGCGTCAATATTGTTTGAAAAATCAAAATCATTATTGTAAAATTATAGTGATAGCTTGTCCATTTATTAACTAAAATAACTAAAAGTGAGGTATCGGAAATGTTTAAGAACCTACTGAGAAAAAAGCCAAAATCTTTAAGTTCGAACATTGAAAACAAAGTTATTCCAACTAATGATGAGAAAAAAGAAATAAATACAGATTACACAAGCCTATTAATACATAATCAAAAATGTACAATCGATAAAATTTCGAACAGAATAGATGAAACTGGATTTGCTACAGAAAACTTAATCGAAATAATAAATAATATTTCTAAAAATGTTGAAATACAAATGCAAGCTATCGATAAAGTTGTAAACGAAATTGAAAGTTATTCTGCATTAACTGAAGAAGTTCAAGCTAGTACTATAAGTTCTCTTCAGATAGCAGAAGATACAAAAGAAGTTGCTAAAGAAGGTAACCAAGCTGTAAATAATTCTATTCAAGCAATGAATGAAATAAAAGTATCTGTTGATAACACTAAAAGCATTGTTGCAAATTTAAATAAGCAGACAGCTCAAATAGATAATATGCTTAAAATAATAAAAGATATCGCTAATCAAACAAATCTATTAGCTTTAAATGCTGCAATAGAAGCTGCAAGAGCAGGAGAACATGGTCGTGGTTTTGCAGTAGTAGCAGAAGAAGTAAGAAAACTGGCTCAAAAAAGCGAAGAATCTGCTGAACAAATTTCTTCAATAATACTAAAAATTAAAGATAGTATACAAGAAACTCTAAAAGCAATGAATGAAAGTGGTTTAAAAGTCAATAAAGGTGTAGATATTGCAAATAATACAATAACTGTTTTCAATAAAATAATTGAGTCAATAAATACAACTACTGAAGTGACTAACGAAATAACATCTGCAATTTCACAGCAGACTAGTAACTTAGAAGAGATTGTATTTTCAGCTAAAGAAATGAATGACATATCTGAAAAAATCATAGCAATGATTGAAGTTGCTCTGATGAACGCACAGCACACAAAATCTTCAATTGAAATTTTGTCTAAAACATCAGAAAACCTTAACAGTATAACTGATAAAGTCCTTAACAATATTAAATTGGGCAATAGAAAAGAAACTAAACTAAAAACAGTTATGGGAAGAAGTTTAGATACATTAGACCCTGCTATTCCATTTGACCAAGATAGTTTAAAAATATTAGGCAATGTACATACTGGACTATTAACTTCAAGCGCTACAACTGATGTATTACCTGGCATAGCTAAAAGCTGGTTTGTAAGTGAAGATAATCTTACTTGGACTTTTAATCTTAGAAAAGGTGCTAAATTTCATAATAGTCAAGAAGTTACCTCTGAAGACGTTAAATTTTCTCTTGAAAGAATATTAAGCCCAAAACTTAAATCTCCTAATGCATGGCTTTTATATCCTATTGATGGTGCTGAAGAATTTCACAATGGTGAAGTTAATCATGTTAGAGGTATAAAAGTCATAGACAGATACAGATTATCTATAACCTTAACAAAACCTTATAGTGGTTTTCTACTTAACTTATCTCAACCTTGTTGTGCAATTATAGAAAAGAATTCAGCACTTAACAATAAATTTGTAGGTTGCGGACCATATATGATCGAAGAAATGGATGATGAAAAGTACACATTAAAAGCTTTTGAAGGATATTTTGGTGGACAACCATATATAGATAAAATAGAAGTTTATCATAATGATAACAATCCTGTTGAAGGTTATATAAACAATAAATATGACTTCTTAATGCTCAATAACTCTGGTGTCAAAGAATTATTTGAAAACGGATTTAGTAGCGAAATTAAAGTAAAAGATGTAATGACAACATTCTTTGCAGGTTTTAACTTAAAATCTAACTCAATTTTTGCTAAGGATAAAAATATAAGAAAAGCCATTAACCATGCTGTAAATAAAGAAAGAATAATCAACGAAGTAGTCAACGGACTTGCTTCTGAATCTAAGGGAGTATTCCCTCCAGCAATCCTAGATAATAGTCATCTTAAAGGATTTGAATTTAATCCTAACCTATCCAGAAGGTTATTAAGAGAAAGTAATTATAACAATGAGAAGTTATTAATACTGGGATATGAAGGTGATAGCAATAATTCCAACAATAAAATAATCGAACTTATTGTAGAAGACTTGAATAATGTAGGAATTAACTGCGAAATCATTAAAGTTCCTTCTAAAGAATATTTAAAAGCTGAAAACATGAATAAATGCCATTTATTCATTATGGGATGGATTGCTGATACTGGAGATCCTGACAACTATTTAGAACCTTTATTTAACCCTAAAGCTTATACTAACTTTACTGGATATAATAATGAATATGTAACAAGGTTAATGGAAGAAGCTAAAGAAATTATAAATCCTGAAAGAAGAATTGAATTATACAAGACAATTCAAGACAAGATTATCGAAGATGTGCCATGGATATTCTTATATCACCCACAAACAGCTTATGTTCATAAAACACATATAAAAAATGTACAACTCAATCCATTAGGAAAAGTTAGATTTGAAGATATTATTTGTGAATAATCGTAAGAAGACCTACACCAATATTAAGGTGTAGGTCTTAATTTTTATATTTCCAATCCTTTTCTCTTCTTTAACCATCCAGGTATCAATGTTAGTATTACAAAGAAAATTGCTCCAATCCCAAGATACATTAAAGTCTTACCTATATTACCTTCTCCACTTACAATTGAGCCTCCCATGAAGGTAAAAGCTATAGCTCCTGGTATCATACATATCCATGAAACTAAAACATAAGTGCCAAACTTAATTTTAGTAAGTCCATAAGCATAGTTTTGAAGGTTAAAAGGAAATACAGGAACTAATCTAGTTATCATTAACATTCTCCATCCTTGTTTTTCAACACCTTCGTCTATCTTCTTAAATTGTTCATTTCCTTCAACCCAACTTTCTACCATATCCCTAGCTGCATATCTAGCTACTAAAAATGCAGCTGAAGCACCTAAAGTAGATCCTATAGAAGCATATACAGCTCCCATTACAGGTCCAAAAGCTAAACCTGCTAATACAGCTATAGGTAATCCTGGAAGAAAGAATAAACATGCTACAATGTATAGAATTATATAAATTATAGGTCCAATGACTCCATAACTATTAATCCATGCTTTTAAATTTTGCATATTTTCAAGACTAATATATTCAAATAGTCCAAAATATTTCATAAGACCAATAACAACCACTATAAGTCCAAGAGTAATAGCAAGTTTCACATAACTTTTCTTTTTATCTTGTTTTACTTCTTTTTTACTATCCATAACTACACCTCCATTTTTAAATGTATAGGGAGCATTGCTCCCTATACATTATTTAGGCTCTCCAGTTTCAATTGGTAGATCTTTATTATAACTCCATTCAATCCATGAACCATCATAGTTCTTAACATTTTCATATCCAAGTAATTGAGTTAAAACAAAAGTAGTATGAGCTGATCTTACTGCTGATTGGCAGTATGCTATTATAGTCTTATCAGGAGTAATTCCTTTTGACTCATAGATTTTCTTTAATTCTTCTACAGTTTTGAAAGTTTTGTCTTCACCTTCTCCAACATTAATAGCCTCTTTATATTCAATCCAAACACTTGTAGGTATTCTTCCTTTTCTATAAGCACCTTTCTTTAAAGTTTCACCTGTAAATTCTTTTATTGAACGAGTATCTAATATTATCACATTTGGATCATTCATTGCAGCTTTAACATCTTCTAATGTAGCTAGCTTACTCTCATCTACTTTACCTTTAAATTTATATTCTTTTGGAGTAATCTCTGGCTTAGCAGTTGTTAATTCAAGTCCTGCAGCTTTCCATCCATCAATACCACCATCTATTAATGCCATTTTCTCATGACCATACATATCAAGTATCCACCATAGCCTAGCTGCATCATAATCTCCTTTTCCATCATACAACAATATGAATGTATCATTATCGATTCCTAAGCTACCTAATAATTTCTCTACTTTCTCCTTTTCTGCCCTCATTCCACCAAATGGATAATTTTCGCTCTCATAGTCTGGTCTCCATATATTAACAGCACCAGGTATGTGACCTAATAAGTATTCTGGTGATTTTCTAATATCGATAACAACAACATTTTTGTTATTATCAATTATTTCCTTAGCCTTAAGTGCACTTACTATAACTTCCGGATTTGCATATTCAGCATACTTACCTTCTTGTTTAATTAATTCGTCACTAGTTTTTACATTTGGTCCTTGGAAACCAAAGTACCAAACTAATACTCCAACTACAATTACAATTAACGCTATGCTTGTAACTTTTGCTTTACTCATTTCATTACCCCTTTCTAATTATTTTCTCTTTTTAATTTCTCTCTTAGATTTATATCTATTTGCCCAGCTTGTAATAGGACTGCTTGGAACTCCAGGGAACTTAGATTTTGAAGTCCATGGACCTCCAAATATCAAGTCTAAGATATGAAGTGCATTTTTTCCACCTCTAACCATAGACTCCCTACAAGCTGCACAATAAGTAACCATATAATCAGATTTCGCCTCAGCTGTCCTTCTTTTCATAACTCTTAATGCCAGTTCTGGATTAGCAGGTACTACCATTCCTCCAAAACCACAGCATCTAGTATTCTCTCTTGAATAAGATAATTCTTCAATTTTATATCCTAATTCGTTTATTATCCATCTAATTCCATCATGTATATCTGACCTATCTCTAGTTGAACATGAATCGTGTATTGCAAATGTTATATCACTATTCTTACCTATACCCCTAACATTTTCAGGTAATCCTATTTCAGGTAAAACTGTCCATAATGACCTTACTTTTTGGTTTGGACTGTACTCTGAAATTGTTAAGAAACATGATTGACAGGCTACTATTATTTCTTCAGCCCCTAATCTGTCTATTTCTGCTTGTAAACCTGCATATCTTTCTTTAAACTTATCAATCTGTCCTAAAGCTTTAGTTGGTTTACCGCAACATTTTAATATTGCACCTGTACCTGGTAGCTTTTCCTGTAAATACTCTAAAGTCTTACCTACAGCATAAGGATTATACGATGGCAAACTACATCCTGGTATAAATACACGTTTAGTTTTCTTAGCTTTACCATCTTTTATTGCTATATTAAATAATTTTGAAAATCCTAAAGCTTGATGCACCTCAATTGCATTATGCCCTTTCATTGGAGACTTACCATTGTTAGCTTTAATCATCTGCTTTCTAATATCCATAAATCTATCTTTTATCTTGAAGTCTTTTGGACATACTAAAGTACACTGACTACACATATTACATGAATATGGTATTTTAGGATCAATTTCTCCTGTTTCTAATATCTCTTCAAATAAGTCCTTAGGACAATTACAAAAATCCTTTAACATCTCACACTCTTTTACGCATAATCTACATTCACATTTTAAGCACCTAGAAGCTTCTTCTTTTGCCTGCTCTTCATTAAAACCTAAGTCTACTTCTTCAAAACTCAATATTCTCTTGCTTGGTTCAACCTTTGTAGTTTCAACTCTTGGTAAGTTAGGAGTATCATCTTTTATTTCAGTTTCTAACCAAGTCTCATAACTTCCTTCAAATTCCCTATCAGAATACAAATCTTTGCCTTGAAGATATCTATCAATTGAAATTGCAGCCTTTCTTCCCTCTGCCATAGCTTCAATTACAATTGTAGATCTTCCAGATGCATCTCCTGCAACAAATACATTTTCTAATTTTGTCTGTAAAGTTATAGGGTCAACCTTAAATCTGCCACCTCTTTGTGTTTCTAGCATCCCATCTGAAACAAAAGAATTATCTACTGCTTGTCCTACAGCAAAAATAACGTTGTCAACTTCTAGAATTTGCTTATTACTTTCATTGAATTGAGGATTAAACTTCCCTTCTTTATCAAAAATTGATATACATTCTTTTATTTCAATCCCTACTACTTCACCATCTTTTCCTATTATCTTTTCAGGACCAAAGCTATCATGTATAATTATACCTTCTTCTTCTGCTTCTTCAATTTCCCAAGTATGAGCAGGCATTGCCTCTCTTGACTCAAGACATACAAGATGTACTTCTTCTGCTCCTACTCTTCTTGCACTCCTAGCAACATCTATCGCAACATTTCCGCCACCTATAACAGCTATTTTCTTACCTATATTAGCCTTTTTAGTTAAACTCACTTCTCTTAAAAATTCAACAGCATTTAAAACTCCATTAAGCTCATGACCAGGTACTGGAATAACTACTCCTTTATGAGCTCCTACTGCTATTAACACTACATCAAAATCTTTCTTTAGTGCTTCAAATGATATATCTTTTCCAATTTCTACTCCTAGTTTGAACTCAACACCAATCTTTTTTAGTAAGCTATACTCAAAATCTATAATATTTCTTGGCAACCTGTATTCAGGAATTCCAACTCTCATCATTCCACCTAAAACAGGTAGCTTCTCAAATACTGTTACATTATAGCCTTTTCTTCTTAAGTCTAATGCTGCCTGAGCTCCAGCAGGTCCTGCACCAATGACTGCAACCCTTTTATCCTTCTCAGTTTCAATACTTAAATTCCAATCTTTTTCATTATCATAGTTATCCGCAACAAATCTCTTTAATGCTGCAATTGACATAGGTTGCTTAAACTCTCCTCTTTTACACTTTTCCTCGCAGGGGTGAGCACAAATTCTGCCCAAAGTAGCAGGTAAGAATAGTTTTTCTCTTATTAACTCAATCGCCTCTTTGTACTTCCCTTCTGCTATCAAATTTACATACCCTTTTACATCAGTATGCATAGGACAAGTAGCTTCACAATAAGGTGGAGCATCACCCATACAAGTATCTACGATTTCCTTCATTTTTTCCAATACTTCTTTTGGATAAGTAACCTTATTCATCATTGACCCCCTTTTCATTCAATAAAAGTTTATTAACTTCTATTTAATTTGTTAAAATGTCTACAATTAAATTATAATATAAAATTTTATTAACAAATAATAAGCATTGTTTATGATGTATAATAATAATTTATTGCATATACACTTTTTGTCAATAGAAATTATTTTACCATAATATCACATACAAGTATAAGATTCAAAATGTAATGTGCTGCATAATCTATTATATGATATAATATTAATAATACAAGCTAGAATTAAATGCCAATCTTTAAGTTGATTGGGTTTATTTTTTTTTAACACATAACAGAAATTAGTATTACTAGAAATTCAAAGAATAGGTGATATCATGAATTTACAGTATCTTAAGGCCTTCTATGTAACTGTAAGAGTTAATAGCATTTCAAAGGCTGCCAAAATACTCCATCTAACTCAACCAGGATTAAGTATGCAAATACAATCTTTAGAAAAAGAATTACAAGTTAGTTTGCTTAACAGAAGTAATAAAGGTGTTAAATTAACTGAAGCTGGAAAGATAGTTTTTGATTATGCAAATACTATTCTTTCTCTTCAAGAGAATATAGAAAGAGATCTTGAAAATCTAAAAACCCATAAAAAACACTTACTAATAGGCTCTTGTAAAGCAGTAGGAGAATACGCATTACCATGTAGCATATATGTATATAAGCAAGATAATAAAGACGTAGAAATAAATCTAGAAATTACCAATACGAAAAAAGTTATAGAAAATCTTATTAGTAGAAATACAAACATAGGTATCATACACGGAAATGTTAAAAATAAAGATTTAAAAATTCTTAAAATCACTTCTGATAAATTACTTTTAGTTACATCGTTACCAGTTATCAAGAAAAAAATCACTTTAGACGAACTAGTTAAACTTCCTCTTATTTTCCGCGAAGAAGGTTCTGGTACTAGAGAAACTATAAAAAAAGCTTTAAAATGCCAAGATATTGAAATAGATGATTTAAATATTATATATGAACTCAATTCAATGGAAGCTATTAAAACCTCAGTTTTATCTGGAAAAGGTATATCTTTTATTCCTGAGTTATCAATTAAGAGAGAGCTGAGAGATGGATTATTGAAAGTTATAGAAATAGAAAATATGGAAATCCTATCAGACTTCTATGTAGCTTACAGAAAAGACCACGAATTAAATCCTTATGAGTTAAATTTTATAGATTTTATACGCTCTTCAAAACGTGGTTTCTGTTAAAAAAGCGGCTTTAGCCGCTTTTTTATAATCCATAGGAAATTATATACCTTATTGAATTGTGGATAATTTAAAATATAATTTCCGTAATGGATATAGGCAAAATCCTCCTTATAATTTATTAAAGTTGAAGATTTTGTTAGATATCACTGATGTATTCCTTTAAAAGTGTCTTCATAAAATCAATATCTAAATATGCTTTAATCTTTTTGAATGTATCCATATTTTTGATATCTTTGTCTGGTTTTTGATACTCAAGGTATGCAAAAGCACACCACGACAATGCCCTTAGATAGAGATATGGCATATATAACCTTACCCTATCTCTAATTTCATTATCTTTACCCCCAAGGCCTTTTATATATTCTTTAAAAAATTGTTCCTTTTCTTCAACACTTAAAATATAATCAGCTTTCCAAAGTGTAGTAGTTGGAGCTAAAAACTGTGTTAAATCTTGACAAGGATCACTCAAAACAGGTTTCTCCCAATCAATAAGGTAACTCTTTTTATCACCAATTATAAAGTTATGCGAATTTACTTCTGTATTGTTTATTACATGCCATTTATAGTCCGTAAAATATTTTTCCTTCCACTTATTCTCTTCTGCCCACTCTAGAAATCTATAAAAAAACTTCTTAATATCTTTGTTCACCTTAGGTTCAACCAAGAAATCCTTGAGTAATTTTTTCCCTTCATTCACTCTGTCTGTAAAAATATTTTCCTCAACAATAAAATTACTTGTATCTATTTTGTTCAAGTCCAAAGAATGTATCCTAGAAAAAATGTGAGCTGCCTTATTTAAATCTTTATTATACTCTAAAGGTCTTCCATCTAAAAATTCCATAATCAATATTCCATAATTAAAATATGTCTTTGTATCGTCTACAAAAAATACCTTTGGGGTAACCCCACTTATCTCAAGTCTCTTTAAAGCTTCAAACTCATACCTAATCTGACTTTTAACATCTATTTGACTCCCCGTATTTACCCTAAAAACATATTTTTTCTCACCACAATATATAGTAAAGTTTATGTTATACTCACCTTGAGCTAGAAATTTTACTTGAAAGTCATCTCCAAATTCTAAATAGTGTAACTCTCTATTATTTCTAATATAATCTATGATTTTATCTTTTAGCGTAGTCTTTAACATTTCCCCTATCACTCCAACAATTTTGTATGAATTTTATGGTATTATGAGGAATTATCTTATCCTTCCAAATACCTTTTTTCATGTTTTCATAAAATGCAAATAAATCTTCCCTTGTATCTATGTCCCTGTGCTTTTCTATTAACGCAGTCTTCAGCCCCATTCCATTGGCAATATCAATTGTACCCTCTAAAACCGACTTATTACCCCATTTTATATCATTTACAAACAATCCCTTGTCCATTTTTTTCAACCCAATGAAGAAATATCCTCCATCGAATGTAGGACCTATTACAACATCATTGTTTTCAAGCTCTTCAAAGGCTTTTCTTATTTCAAAAGGTTGAATATCGGGTATATCTGACCCCATTAATCCTACCTTTGTATACCCTTTTTCAAAAAGGTATTCCATTGCATTTGACATTCTCTCACCTAAGTTATCTCCAGTTTGAGGAAAACACTGAATATAATCGGGTAATATGTTCTCTATTAAATAAAGAGAATCTTCTGGAGTAAAAGTTAAATATATATCTATTTCATCTTTGATAAAACTAAATGATTTGAAAATATCTAATAGGAAGGCTTTATGTATTTCAGCACATTCTTTCTTAGTCAATGTGCCAATTAGCCTAGTTTTAGTTTTACCTGGTATTGGTATTCTTGTCATCAATATTAGTGCGTCCATATCTAGCCTCCCCTATAAATCTTACTTAATTTATCTGGAGATACCCCTATTAAATGTAACAATTTGATTTTATGCATCAAAAGTAGTGTTCTAAGTTGGCCTCCTTTTACAAACCTTCTGGCTGACGTACCTATTGGTACTTTAATCATAGTCATTTTACCTTTTTTTGCAAGTTTTCTTGACAGTTCCCAATCTTCCATCAACTCAATCTCAGGATATCCTCCTAATTCATCAAAAATGCTTTTCTTAACGAATATTCCTTGGTCTCCAAAAAATAAGCCAAAATATTTTGCCCTCCAATTAGATGTTACAGCTACAAATTTCATAAAACGTGTATCCAGGTCATAGAAATATAGAGAAAATCCTCCTCCAATATAACCAGTTTTAATAGCTTCCTCTATTTTTTGTAAAGCTTCTTCATGTACATATGAGTCTGAATGAACAAACCATAGAATATTTCCCTTTGCATTTTTGGCTCCTTTGTTCATTTGCTTAGCTCTGCCCTTTTCACTCATTATAACTTTGGCATATTTTCTTGCTATATTAACCGTATTGTCTACACTACCGCCATCTACAACAATAACCTCTTTGTCTCCTTTTAGTTTATTAATCTGTTTAAGTAAAAACTCTATACTTTTTTCCTCATTAAGTACAGGTATTATTATAGATATCATAAAATCACCAACTTATACGTTTTTTAGTCCGTTCATCAAAAAATACTGCCTTTTTATAATCTATATTAAGAAACACCTCATCACCTACTTGAAAATTAATTTCTGGTTTGCTTAAGCACTTAAAAAGATGTCCTCTTGCAGTAACATTATAGTATATTCTATCCCCTGCATATCTTCTTGTACTTATTATACCTGGAATTCCCGTACCAATTTCTTTAGGTAATATTTTAATTTCTTCAGATCTAATCATTACTATTACCCTTCTATTGCCATTATAATCTATTTCATAAGTTCCAAAATCACTTACAAATTTCCCTTCTTTAATTTCACCTGCTATATAGTTTTTTTCTCCAAAAAAATTGGCAACATCAATAGTAATAGGGCTTTGATAAAGTTCTCTTGGAGTACCTATTTGTTTAATCTCTCCATCCATCATTACTACTATCTTATCTGAAGTCATAAGAGCTTCTTCTTTATCATGGGTAACTAAAATAGTAGTTATATTAAGTTTCCTTTGTATATCACAAATAAAATCTCTCATGGTCTCTTTTAATCTAGTATCTAAATTAGAAAATGGTTCATCAAGTAACAAAACCTTTGGTTCTATTGCTAATGCCCTTGCAATTGCCACTCTCTGTCTTTGCCCACCTGAAAGCTCTTTTGGATATTTTTTTTCATGCCCTCTTAATTTAACTAAATCAATCATCTTTTTGACTTTTTCTATCCTTTTTGATTTTTTCACTTTTGCCATTCTCAAGCCAAATCCTATATTTTCTTCTACAGTCATATGAGGGAAAAGGAGATAATCTTGAAAAACTATAACTGCTCCCCTTTTTTCAACTGGAACATTCATAACAGAATTGCCATTAAACACTACATCCCCTTCATCAGGTTTTATAAGCCCTGAAATTATCTTAAGAGTTGTAGTCTTACCACAACCTGAAGGACCTAATAACGAAACCAGCTCCCCTTCTTTTACCTGTATATTTATATTATTAAGTATCTTTTTACCATCAAAGGTCTTGGAAATATTTTTTAGTAAAATTTCAGACATTATACTCTACCCCTTATAGATAAAAATGGTTTTCAGTTTTATAATATATTTTAACAACTTTTTCAACTGACAATAATACAATTAAAACTGTAAAAATAAAGACTACACTGAATGCTGAAGCCATCATCCTATCCCCACTCTGGATATATGGAAATAAAAGCATAGAAAATGTAACTATTCTTCCCCCACCTATTAGAAAAGTTAAAAAATATTGACTAAAGGAAACTATGAAAATAAGACTTCCTGCTGATATTAAACCTGGAGTTATCAAAGGAAGAGTAATTCTAAAAAAAACCTGCATTGGTCTTGCCCCTAAAACTCTTGCTTGCATCTCCATTGACTCACCTATTATCTCGAATACATCAGTTAAAATCCTGATTCCATAGGGTAGACATGGAATTAAATGAACTAAAACAACTCCCCAAAATGTATTAGCGAGTCTCAGTTTTATGAATGCAACATGAATTCCCATAACTACTGTCAATGGTGGAACTATTATCGGTGCTAGTACAAGTATTTTTATAAATTTTTTTCCTTTAAAATTATAGACTCCTAACGCTTTTGCAGCAGGTATACTTATTATTAATGTTATCAAGGTAACTACAGAAGATAGCCATACGCTAAATAATAGTACCTTAATAACCTTGTTAGAAAAGCTAAAAATGTATCTATAACCCCTTAAACCAAAACTATCAGGAAATATACGAGGCCAAGGCCAGTTATTAGTAACGCTCCATATTAATAAAATAATTAGGGGAAAAATTAAAACAAATATAAGAAAATACATTATTCCAGTATATATAAAGTTATTTTTTTTCATTTTTATCACCCATTATATTTGGATATCAATTTAAAAGTTCTACTATAAATCCATACAAATAATACAGAAATAAAGGTTAAAATCATATTTATTACCATGGTATAAGGACGATTTGTTAAATCTGGATTTGTATATTCAATGTAAGCCTTAACAGGTAGTGTTTTTGGTGTTGTAGGTCCCAATAAATACGGTACCTCAAAAGCCCCAAACGAAAAAGCAAAGATTATTATAAAAGAAGAAAATATAGATGGCATAATTAAAGGCAACAGAATATGCCAAAATACCTGTCTGTTATTAGCTCCAAGATTCAAGGCAACCTCAACGAGTTTATCGTTTATATTACTAAGAATTGTATATACTACCATAGCTATAAAAGGTATCTCTTTCCACAAATAAGCTATTATTATCCCAATTCCAACTCTATCAAAAACTAAAGATGGAAATTGACTCTGACTATCTATTATTCCAATATTATAAAATATCCTAGGCACAACACCACTCTGTGAAAATAGATTATATACAAGTAAAGCAGCGATTGTATGGGGAACTATGATGGGCAACTTATAGATGAATTCTTCTATGCTCTTTTTATGCCTACTCCTTAGGATAGAATAAGCCAGTATAACTCCTACTATTACTGCAATTACAGATGAAATTAAAGAAATGTAAAAACTAAACCTTAAGGACTGTAAAAAATCTTTATCTGTTAATACTTCAAAATAGTATTTCAGTGTAAAATCCTTTAGCCCTATTACAGAAAAGTATCCAAAACTCTGGACTAATCCCATGATTAGTCCAGAGATGAATATTCCTATTAATATTGTCAATGCAGGAATCAAAAGTATATACGGTTTTATTTTTGTATTCAATATTCTACTCACCCTCTACAGGTATGTTTTCTAACCATATCTCTTCAATAATAGGTATCAAATTTGCAGGCATCTCAGGAACTCTATGATCTAACAAGTATTGTTGTGGTAATGTCCCCTTCCCTATTTTAACATCAGTGAACAAACTCATTTCACTATCACTTAATTTATTGTTATCTAAAACTGGCAAATCTCCCCAATTTTTAGGATCATATTTTGAAGCTTGTGCTTCAGGACTCAAAATAAAGTTAATAACAGCTAAAGCTCCTGCTTTATTTGGTGCGTTAAAAGGTATTGCTAGAAAGTGAGTATTTCCTATAGTCCCATTATCAAAAATAAAAGTATTTGTCGTATCTGGAAACTCACCTGTTTGAATTTTACTTGCAGCATGGTTTGGATTATAACTCATAGTCATCAATACCTCGTTATCAGAAAACATATTGTCAAGCTGAGATATTGTAGCTGGGTATGTCTTACCTTCTCTCCATAAATAAGGTTTCAACTCTTTTAGATAATCAATAGCTGGCTTGATTGCCTTTTCCACTGTTTCTTTATCTGGTTCCATATTCATAAATTGCTTATATCCAACAATATCGTATATTATATTTCTCACAAAGGCACTACCTGTGAAATCTGGAGGAGCAGGATATGTCAACTTCCCAGGATTTTTCTTAGCCAATTCTAGTAACTCTTTATAGTTTTTAGGTATTGTGTCTATTTTATTCTTATCATATATCATAACAAGCTGAGCTTTACCGTAGGGTGCTTCATAGCCATCAACCTTAAACCCAAAATCATATTTTACCTCATCAGAGTTATTATCAATGTATTTATTAAAATTTGGTAACTTATCTGTAAAAGGTCCGAATAATAACTCATTTTCTTTAGCTGTATAGAAATTCTCACCATTAATCCAAACTATATCAATAGTTCCTTCTTGACTATTTAATTGTTTCTCTCCTAATAATTTATTTAAAATATCATCAATGTTCATAGGTACCCTATTTAAAGTTATATCATATTCTTCTTTTAACCTTTTAGCTAAATATGTGTCAATCCAATTATTAACCTTCTGGCTTCCGCCCCAACCATAGAAGTTAACAGTAGTTCCCTTAGCTTCAGCCAATATATCTTCCCAACTCTTTTCTAAAACATTTCCTTCTATCTTTTTGTTACCGCTACACCCCACTAGACTTGAGGCTAAAACTAAAATAAGCAGTATACTTAAAAACTTTTTCTTCATAATAAATACCTCCTCTATAATAAATATTTAAATAATATTTTAGTTCCTATAAAAGCCCCTATAAACATAAAAATTGCGAAAACCCATCCATGTAAAGAAAATGAAGGTATTGCACTAAAATAAGCTCCAATATTACATCCAAAGCTCAGTCTTGTTCCATATCCCATAATTATTCCACCCAATAATCCGAAGAATAATTGCCTTCTATTTTTTATTTTTTTGAATTTAAATTCAGATGCCCAAAGAACAGCCACTAGTGCTCCAACGATTACAGCTAGATTCAATATTGTATAATAATTGTGAATAAAAGTTTCTCCTTTTCTCAATTGATTAGAATAAACACTAAAATAATACCAATCTAAACAATTAAATCCTAAAAGCTCCAAAAATGATAATCCCCAATACAAAAAACCAGTTGTTATTTTCCATGCTTTTCCAGTTAGTGCTAATAAAATAATGTTTAAAACTCCAAGTAAAATACCGCCTACCCAATATGGCCAAGGTTTTTTTATAATTTTTTCATAAAATTTCATAACTTCAACATATCACCCTTTCATTTTCGCTTTTCTATATATATTTCCCATTCACCTTCTCCTACTTCCATATAATCTACATTATGACCTTGTTTTTTAGCCCATTCAACCACATTCTTAATGGAACAACTATGATCTGTTTCTAAAATTAACACATCTCCTATATCCATTTTTTCTAATTTTTTTATAGCCTTCAACAAAGGTATCGGGCATGCTTCATACATGCAATCTAGTTTTATCTCAGTCAATTATATCCCTCCTATATCAACTAGACATCAAATTGTTTTTCTTATCGTACCAATCTGCAATAAAATATAATACTGTAAGAAAAATTATTTGTAGAATTACTGCTGTTGGTAGCCCGATATACTTAGGTATATAAATTGTTGGCGACTTTTTAATAATAAGCTTGTCCCAAAATTCAAAATTATACGCTCCTAATACAGTTCCTATAATAAATCCAATGAGTACAACAATTTGCAACAAAAAACCTTCGCCTATTCTCATAAGAGTTCCACTAGCACACCCACCAGCAATTACCATACCAATTCCAAAAAGTATTGCTCCTATAGCTGTATGAATTCCAACTGGGCTAATTTGACCTGGTAATCTATCTATATCAATAACACCACTACTATCTATTGAATCATACTGAATAATTCCAAAGCCTATAGTTGCTATTATAAAAGCTATAATAATTGCTTTTAAAATAGATGTACTGCCAACCATAATTGGATCTCTGAAACTTGCAGCAAAACAAAATCTTGACCTTTGAAGCGTTATACCTATTAAGAGTCCAATAACCCAAAAAATACTGTAAATTTTGTTGTTCTGCAATAAAAAGATAAATATTATTATAGAAATAATAGACATTATAAATGCATAAAACTTTTGATTTTTTTTCTTATTAACTCTAATCTCTCTCTGCCTTCTTTTTTTCAATTCTTCAATTCTATTAGAAGACATATAATCAACCCCTAAATCTCTATAAGTATGTTAATTATCAAACAAACTCCCTATAATCTATATTATACATTAATGTGCAACCATTTCATATAGAGTATAATTATATAGAATAAGAATGTTTTATAGTTGTATTAATCCAAGTTAGACCCCTATAGTTAATAAAGTGATATAATAAGTTTAGGTTTGTTGAACTGATGCAAAATACAAAGAAATACATTATAAATTAAGTGAAGGAGGTAATTTGTATGAAAAAAATAAAGGTAATATTTGATTGTGATAACACTATGGGCTTAGAAGGTAAAGATGTAGATGACGGTCTTACACTTATATATCTATTAGGTAGAAAAGATATAGATTTACTAGGTATTACGACAACTTATGGAAATAGTACAATTGACTCAGTATTTGAAAATACTAAAAAAATGTTTAAAGAATTAAATATAAACTTGCCTCTTTACAAAGGAGCTAGTTCAAAATCTGAAAAAAATAGCCCTGCTGCCAATTTTTTAGTAGATATTGTGAATAAATATCCTAATGAAATTACACTGCTAGCAACAGGTTCTCTTACAAATCTTAAAAACGCTTATGAAATTGATAAAAACTTTTTCAAAAAATTAAAACAGATTGTCTTAATGGGAGGCATAACAAAACCTTTAATCATTAATGGAAAAAATTTAGACGAACTTAATTTCTCATGTGATCCAGAAGCTACCCATATCGTATTAACATCTGGAGTTAAAATAACAGTTTTAACAGGACATATTTGCTTACAAGCATTCTTTGGTGAATATGAATACAAAAGATTGATGAATAGTAAATCTAAAATATATAAATACATTAAAGATAAAACCATTAATTGGTTTAACTTTGTAATGGCTGAATTTGGTATAAAAGGATTTTATAACTGGGACATAGTTGCTGCAGTTTATGTAACAAATCCAGAATTGTTTGATGAAAACTATCAAAATATAATATCTACCCCAAATGATTTAGAAAACGGATATCTTATAATAGATAAAAACTCACCTAAAGGTTATAAAATTAATATACCTACTAAAATTAAAGATGTAGAAAGATTTAATAATATAATTTTTGAAACATGGGATAATGTAATTATATAATTACTTACAAAATCTACTTTTCATCTTTCTTTTGCTCTAATCTATCTAATATTAGATTGTATCCTTCCGCTCCATAATTTAGTGCTCTATTTATCCTACTAATAGTTGCTGTAGAAGCACCTGTCTCATTTTCAATTTCTATATATGTCTTATTCTCTCTTAATAATTTTGCAACCTGAAGTCTCTGAGCCAGAGACTTTATTTCTTTTATTGTGCAAATATCTTCAAAAAATCTATAACACTCTTCTAAATTTCTAAGTTCTAAAATAGCTTCAAAAAGCTCATCAATATGAGAATCTTTAATTTTAGAATTATAACTCATTAAACCCCTCCCAAACAATTGAATTTTAAATGTTAAATGCTAAATGCTAAATCTTAAATTCCTTTCTTCTGTTCTCTGTTCCCTGTCAACTAAAAGCTTTAAAAAATTATAATATTTTTACTTGTTTTGCAAATACTATTTTTGAAGTTTATCCTCTTTTAATTAAGATATTATAAAGGAAGTGATATTTTGAAAAATTACTATAATCAAAACAAGCCTAATGCTTCAAACGGTCAAGACATTATACTATCAACATACAACGCAGAAAAATATCCAATAATAGAAAGACAAACAAATGCTTTTGTATTCCCATGGAATATGCAAAGAGATGTAGACGCCATTGATACTATGAGATTCTATGCAGAAACTACTCCTATTACTGAAAAAAGAGGAATTGAAGGAATTCCTGCAAGTCCAAAGAATATGGAAAATACTAAGTTAAGGTAGAGGCTTGCAATTGCAAGCCTTAAATTCCTTTATTCCTTCAAGCCCTACAATCTCTATCCACTTTGTAATTGTTTTTCCCTTAATTACTAGGTTTTCGTTTAAATCCTTTAATGGTACTAAAACAAAAGCTCTTTCTTGAATTCTAGGATGAGGTATTGTTAACTTATCGTCATCTATAAAAACATCATCATAAATCAATATATCAACATCAATAGTTCTAGGACCCCATCTAAAATAACGCTCTCTTTTTAATATTCTCTCAACTTTCTGACATTCTTCTAAAAGTTCAAATGGTCTTAAGTCAGTCTCTATCTCTATACATAAGTTTAAAAAGCTATCCTGTAAAGTATACCCCCAAGGCTCGGTCTCATATATTTTAGAAACTTTTGTTACTTCAGTATCTTTAAAATTCTTAATAAGCTGTATAGCTTCCTTCAAATACCCAAGTCTATCTCCTAAATTTGTTCCTAGTCCAAGATACACCTTAGCCATCTTTTCTTACTCTCCTTATTTCTACACCGAAATAGTCAAATATCCCATTAACAGGAGCTTGAGGTTTCTTTACCGTTACAACTATCTCTTTAACATTTTTAAATTCATTTAAAACTCTTATTGCTATATTTTCAGCCAAAGCCTCAATAAGCTTGAATGTATTGTTTTCGCATATATCTTTGACTACTTCATATACTTTAGCATAATTTACTGACTGAGTTAAATCATCAGTTTCTCCTGCCCTTTTTAAATCACAAAAAATTTCTAAATCAACAATAAACTTTTGACCTATAACATTTTCTTCCTTTAATGCTCCATGATAAGCATAAAAACTTAAGCCTTTTAGTGTTATTTTATCCAAAATATCCCTACTTTCTAAAAATAGCATCTGTTACTTTAGCAGCTCGTAAGTTCTCTTTTACATCATGCACTCTTACAATATCAACTCCCTGCATGATTCCCATAACTGTCGTTGCTATAGTACCTTCAACTCTTTCTTTTGGAGGTAAGTCCAAAATCTTACCAATCATAGATTTTCTAGAAGTCCCTAATAAAATTGGATATCCTAATTCAGTAAGCTCTTTAAGTCTGCCCATAACCTCCATATTTTGCTCTGGAGTTTTTCCAAAACCAATCCCTGGATCTAATATAATATTTTTTTCTTTAACACCTGCTTCTTTTGCTAACCTAATACTTTCTTTTAGAAAATCCTTTATTGATTCCATAATATCTTTTTTGTACTCAGTTCCTATTTGATTATGCATAATAATAACTGGGACATCATATTTAGCAACAACATTTGCCATATTCTTATCCCTTTGAAGTCCCCAGACATCATTTATTATATGACAACCAAGCTTTAAAACCTCTTCAGCAACCCTAGATTTATAAGTATCTACTGAAATTGGTATATTAATTTCCTTAACTAATCTTTTAACTACTGGAACTATTCTTTTTAACTCTTCTTCTTCAGATACTTCCTGTGCTCCAGGTCTTGTTGACTCAGCTCCTACATCAATTATATCTGCACCTTCTCTAACCATTTCTTTTGCATGCTCAACAGCTTTATCTATATCAAAATATTCTCCACCATCTGAAAAACTATCAGGAGTTACATTTAATATCCCCATTATATAAGTTTTTTGGCCAAATTCAAACATAATATCCCCCTTTACTTGTGATTTATCAAGCTCATAACTTCTGCTCTAGATTCTGGTCTTGTTTCAAATATACCTCTTACTGCTGATGTTACAGTTTTTGAACCTGGTTTTTTTACTCCTCTCATAGTCATACACATATGTTCAGCTTCAACTACAACTACTACACCATAAGGCTCAAGAACTTCCATTAAAGTATCTGCAATAGTCTTGGTAATTCTCTCTTGTAATTGAGGTCTCTTTGCAACAGTCTCAACTACCCTTGCAAGCTTAGAAAGCCCTGTAAGTTTTCCACCTTTAGGTATATATGCAACATGTGCTTTGCCAAAGAAAGGTACTAAATGATGTTCACACATTGAATAAAAAGGTATATCTTTAACTAAAACTAATTCCTCATATTTTTCATCCTGGAAATAAATCTCCAAATGTTTTTTGGGATCTTCATTTAATCCCGAAAAAATTTCTTCATACATCCTAGCTATTCTATCAGGCGTTCCTCTAAGTCCTTCTCTATCTGGATCTTCACCTATCGCCTCTAAAATATCTCTAATAGCTCTTTTAATCTTTTCTTTATCCATATTTACATCTCCTTTTGTATATTTTTTTCCATGATATAATCAAATACTTTTTTTAATTTTTTAATATCATATTCATTGTAGAAATCTACAGCAATACTAAATAAATCATTATTAAAATCTCTAAGACTTTTTAGTAGTTTTTTATCCTTTGGAATCCACATATTATTTAACTTATAATATAATTTTATCATCTCCTTCAAACATAGATTTGAAAGAAAATGAAATTCATATTTTGGTCCATTTTGTAGTTTCTTAAGCTTTTTAAAATAATCATTTATCTTAATTATACAATTATTTATTTCATAATCTTCTATTCTTTTTGGTCCTTTATTATATTCTTTAATAGACTCTTTAATAATATAATCACCAAATCCATCTTTATCATATACTAAATTACCATCTTTAAGACATTCAATAAAGAATTGCTCTCTTTTCTTAATTAATTCTTTTGAAATCTTCCTAGAAAAATAATTTACATCGAATTCTACACCTGAAACTTCTAAAATCTTTCTTATTTGTCTATTGCCTTCTTCTGTTATTACAAATATATCTATATCACTTAATTCTACATCAAACTCTAAATTTCTCATAGAACCTACCAAAATAATAGAAGTTACATTTGTATTTTTTTTAATTTCCTGTATTTGATATTTAACAATATCTAAAGCATCCATAAAGCTTTTCCTCCAAGGCAGTCCTCAATTTATGAAAAACTTCATTATTTTTGTCATACATTATGTCTTCAATCCCCCTGACTTTTAAAACATCAAGCAGACTGTTAGTTATAAAAGCAAAATCAAATTTATCTAAGTCTTGTACATCTATTGTGCATTCATGTACTTTTATTCCTATACTCTTTGCTGTTTCTATAATCTCTCTTCTCATTATACCAGGCAATATATTTAAAGAAAGTTTTGGCGTAAATAGCTCATTTCGCCTTATAAAAAAAATATTTGTCATTGTACCTTCAAGTATTTTATTATCAGTATTTATTATTAAAGATTCATCAAAACCTTTCTTTAAAGCCAACCTCTTTAAATAAATATTTTCAAAATAATTTGCAGTTTTATGTCTGTATATAAAACTTTCTCCTCTTCTTATAGGTGCAATATTGAGTTTATATCCTCTAACATAGTCTTCATCCTTGTAAGGTATATCTCTTATCATAAAGTTATAACCTTCATCAAACATAGTAATTCTCAAAGCTTTATAATCATAATTTTTTACATATTCATATACTTTTTTCTCTAATTCTTCATAGGAAATACTAATTTCTATATTTAATTCCTTAATCGAATTATACATTCTATCAAGATGTTCTTTTAATAAAATTGGAATCCCTTTATATATTTTTACTGTCTCAAATACACCAATACCGAACTTAAAAAGTTCACTATTTTCAGTTGCTTTTTTCTTCATATTTCCCCCTAAGTGCTTTTATTATAGATTTTGCTTTATGGAGAGTTTCTTCGTATTCATCATAAGGATTTGAATCCCAAGTTATTCCTCCACCTACTTGAAAATATACACAGTCACCTTTTTTAACTATAGTTCTTATTGCTATATTCAAATCTATTGACCCATCAAATCCTAAGTAACCTATACATCCTGTATAGACATTTCTTTGATTTGGCTCTAATTCATCTATTATCTCCATAGCTCTTACTTTTGGAGCACCTGTAATAGACCCTCCAGGAAAAACTGCTTTTATTAAATCTACCAAATCTTTGCCTTCATCTAACTCTCCAACTACAGTAGACACCAAATGATGCACATTAGAATATTCTTCTAGCTTGAAAAGTTCAGGTACTTTTACGCTTCCTATTTTAGCTACTTTCCCTATATCATTTCTTTCTAAATCCACTATCATTAAAAGTTCTGCCTTATCCTTCTCGCTATTTAAAAGTTCTTCTCTTAAACATAAATCTTCTTCATACGTCTTACCTCTAGGTCTTGTTCCCTTGATTGGTCTAGTCTCTACAATTCTATCTTTTACTTTAATAAATCTTTCAGGAGAATTTGAAAGAATTTCAACTTCCTCAAAATTGAGATAAGCACCAAATGGTGCAGGGCTTACCGTTCTTAAATCTTTATATATTTCATATCCTGTCGCTATTACCTTTCCTTCAAACCTTTGTGTAAGATTAACTTGATAAACATCTCCAGACCTAATATAGTCTCTTATTCTCTCTATGCTCTGTAAGTACTCCTTTTTTGTAAAATTAGACTTTAATATTACTTCTGGATATTCTTTATTTTGATAGCATATCGAATCAATACCATTTACTTCTGCATTTTTTATTCTTTCTAAAGCTTTTTTAACAGCAATATTTTCTAATTCTTTGTCTATATCTGGCGTTGCAATATAAGTCCTGTTTTCTAGATGGTCTACTACAATTACCCAATTATAAAGACCTAAATATAATAGTGGTATATTTATATCATCTACTGCACTGCCTGGTATTTTTTCTATATATCTACATAAATCGTATGAAAGATATCCTACCGCACCACCAATAAAAGGTAAATCAGTAGAATTGGTAACTTTATATTTATTTAACTCCTCTTTAAGTACATCAAAAGGATCTGTAGAATTTTTGTAAATTTTTATTATTTTAAATGGGTTAGAACTGATAAATGAATATCTTCCCAATCTATTTGCATCCATACCACTATCAAGAATAAAACTAAAACTATCGTCTTTAAATATTGTATACAATTCAAATGAATTAAGTTTAGTAAATATTTCTTGTATCATTTTAATCTTCTCCTCTTGCTTGTTTAATGAAGTTATTAAGCAACTCATGCCCCTTTTCTGTCAAAATAGCTTCTGGATGAAACTGCATACCTTCTATTAAATAGTTTTTATGTCTTATCCCCATTATTTCTCCTTCGTTAGTTTCAGCCGTAATTTCTAAATCGTCTGGAAGAGTAGCTCTATCAATAACAAGCGAATGATATCTAGTAACTTTCAAAGGATTATTTAATCCTCTAAATACTCCTTTATTATAATGAATTATTGGTTCTACTTTCCCATGAACTGGTCTTATTGCTTTCACAATTTTTGCTCCGAATACATGTCCTATTGTTTGGTGCCCTAAACAAATACCTAATATCGGCACTTTGCCCTTGAAATGTTTTACTATATCTATTGAAATACCAGCTTCGGAAGGTGAACAAGGTCCAGGAGATATAACAATAATCTCTGGATTTAATTTTTCTATTTCTTCTAATGAAACCTCATCATTTCTTTTAACTAATATTTCTTCTCCTAATTCAGCTAAAAATTGATATAGATTATAGGTAAAAGAATCATAATTATCAATCATGAAAATCAAAAATATTCCTCCCTTTTTAACTCGCTATTCGTCATTCGCTTTTCGTCATTCGATAAAACAAAATCTTTGATTTAAATAAATCAAGGTAGATTTTGCCTATATCCATTACGGAAATTATATTTAAATTTATCCACAATATAGTTTATAACGACCCTGGCATGTAAGCATGCCAGACAACGTTTCAATAAAATCAACATTAATTTTTTTAACATAAGATTTTATTATAATTTCCTATGGATTATAGAAATTTTTTAGAAAATTTATTCATATTATTCTGACAAATAATTTCAATTTTCTACCTTTAAGTTAATTTTAAACTTATATCTTATTAGTGTCAATTGGGAATGGATACTAGGTACTGGGTACATGGTACTGGGGATGGGCTAAAGAAATGTAAAATTGAAAATGTAAAATTAGTTAACAGTCGATAGATTAAAAATTATTAGTTGCCACAGTTATTTTTTGAGTCTTAATTTTCAATTTTAAATTTTAAATTTCTATTTCTTGTATAAGCTGGTGGCTGTTCGTAGTTCGCTATTCGCTTTTCGATAATCGAATGACGAGTAATGAACAAAAATGACAATACCAAACAGCGAAAATACGACATATTTCCCGGGAAATGACATTTCATAACAAAAATTAACGACAATAAAAGTGAATACAGGTACTAGGTACTGGGTGCTGGGACTGGATATTAGATTCAGAAAAATCCGTAGGCTTAGCATGGACGCTAAACCAGCATCCTACAAGACAGGACGTCTTGATTAGGTGCGTTAGGGTTTTTCGAAATTATGAATCTTAGTTTTCTCTAAAGATTTGTCTATGAGCGTTATTTTTTCAATCCATTTAAAAATACTACTTTGTCAACAAGCTCTACCTACACTAATATTAAGGTGTAGGTTTTAATTTTATTAATTTGACAATTCAATAAATTTTCTTGTACAACTTTGCATAGCAGAAATAATTGCTGATCTGAATCCAGATTTTTCAAGAGTCGCTATAGCCTCTATAGTTGTTCCACCTGGCGAACACACCATATCTTTTAATTCACCAGGATGTTTTTTTGTATCTAATACCATCTTAGCAGCACCTAAAACTGCTTGAGCTGCCATTCTATATGCTTTGTCCCTTGCAAGTCCATCAAGAACTGCAGCATCTGCCATTGCTTCTATAAGCATAAATACATAAGCAGGAGAAGAACCACTTACCGAAGTTGCGGCTGCCATTAATTTTTCATCTACTATTTCAACCTTACCAAAGCTTTCAAATATATTTATTAATTCATCTATTTCTTTTTTAGATATTTTTTCGTTAAAACACATAGAAGTCATGCCTTCACCTACAAAAGATGGTGTATTAGGCATTGTCCTAACTACTTTTAACTTTTTCCCAAAACTTTTTTCAATTCCATTTATGTCTTTTCCTGCTGCTATAATGACTATTATTACATCATCTTTCACAAAATCTCTTATTTCTTTTATAATTTGTTCATATATATCAGGCTTAATTGCTAATACTAAAATATCAGCAACCTTCGCTACTTTTTTATTATCTGTTGTAGTCTTTACTCCATACTCTTTTGAAACAAAACTTAATCTTTCCTCATTAACATCTGATACTATAACTTGCTCAGGTAAAACTAAATTTGATTTTAATATTCCCACCATCATTGCTTGCCCCATATTACCACAACCAATAAATCCTATTGTCTTTTGCAATTTTACTTCTCCTTTCTCTTCTATTATGCTTTAAACCTTTTAGACCAGTGATTTGCTGTTACAATTTCAGACTGTAGGCAAAATAAAGTTATAATGATTGAAAAAATAAAAGCGAATAATTACAAAGCTTTAGCAAAGAAAACTTGATGAAGAATTTCAGAAAAATCCGTAGGCTTAACAGGACGTTAAGCCAGCATCCTACAAGACAGGACGTCTTGATTAGGTGCGTTAGGATTTTTCGAAATTAAGAATCTTAGTTTTCTCTAAAGATTTGTCTATGAGCGTTATTTTTCCAATCTATTAAGAAATATTTCTTTATCAACAAACTCAAATTGGGACAGTAATTTACTGTCCCAATTTGGCTATATCTTTTCTATAATACATATTCTCAAAATTAATCTTTTCGATATTATTATATACAACTTCTCT
Source organism: Caloranaerobacter ferrireducens (assembly GCF_001730685.1). Classification (NCBI taxonomy): domain Bacteria; kingdom Bacillati; phylum Bacillota; class Tissierellia; order Tissierellales; family Thermohalobacteraceae; genus Caloranaerobacter; species Caloranaerobacter ferrireducens. Next base: position 50,022 of record NZ_MDJR01000004.1, read on the forward strand.
AGCTTTTTCCAGAGAATTTCCTAAAGCCGTAATTGTAAGTACTCTTCCACCATTTGTGTAAAATTTACCATCTACCTTTTTCGTTCCTCCATGAAAAACAACAACCTCTTCATCAACTTTATCTAAATCTGTAATCACTTTTCCTTTTTCATAACTTACTGGATAACCTTCAGATGCCGCTACTACACATACACAATGTCTATCTTCCCACTTCAAATCATCTTCTGTTAATTTTCCAGATAGAGTTTTTTCAAAAATATCAATTATATCGCTCTTTAATCTTGGGAGTACTACTTCAGTTTCAGGGTCGCCCATTCTAACATTAAATTCTAAAACTTTAGGACCATTCTTTGTAAGCATAAGCCCTATAAATAAGATTCCTTGATAAAATATTTTCTCCATATTCAATCCATACATAATACGGTCTAATATTTCTTCTCTAATAGTATTTTTTAATGCCTGAGTAAACAATGGATGTGGTGAAAAACATCCCATACCACCTGTATTGGGTCCTTCATCTCCTTCAAATATCTTTTTATAATCTTTCGCACTCTCCATAGGTATTATTTTTTTGCCGTCAATAATACATAAAAGTGATGCTTCTATACCTTCTAAATATTCTTCGATAACTATATTTTCACTAGATAAACCGAACTTTTTCTCTTCCATCATATCAATTATAGCTTTTTCTGCTTCTTGTCTAGTTTCACAGATTACTACACCTTTTCCACCAGCTAAACCGTCTGCCTTTATTACTAAAGGATATTCAAAACTATCAAGAGCTTTAATTGCATTTTTACTATTTTTAAAGGTTTTGTATTTCGCTGTAGGTATATTATACTTTTCCATAAATTTTTTAGCAAATATTTTACTGCCTTCTAGCATTGCACCTTTTTTATCTGGACCAATTATCTTAAGACCTTTCTCTTTAAATTTATCAACAATCCCCTCTACTAGTGGTGCTTCAGGGCCTACTATAGTCAAATCTATATTTTCTTTTAAAGCAAATCCTAATAAAAGTTCTATATCTTCAGCCCTTATTTTTACACACTCAGCAATATCACTTATTCCTCCATTACCAGGTATGCAGTATATTTTACTTACCTTTGGACTTTTAGAAACCTTCCAAACTATTGCATGTTCCCTTGCACCACTGCCTACAACTAAAACCTTCATTATCCGCTCATCCTTTCATTTTCGCTACTTAATTCTGTCATTCGCTATTCGTATTTCGCTTTTCGCTCTTTATTTAACAAATAACCAATAGCGAATGACGAATTAATTTTACATTTCTAGTACCTAGTACCAAGTACCCAGTACCCAAAATTAATGCTTAAAATGTCTTATACCTGTAAATATCATAGCTATACCATATTTGTTTGCTGCTTCAATAGACTCTTTATCTCTAATCGAACCACCAGGCTGAATAATTGCAGTTATTCCTGCTTTAAAAGCTGTTTCTACACAATCAGGAAATGGGAAAAACGCATCAGATGCCATTACACTATTTTTCACTCGACTTTCACCTTGTTTTATAGCATTCTCTAATGCCCATATTCTATTAACCTGGCCAGGACCAATAGCAACAGTTCCTTTATTCTTAGCTAATACAATTGCATTAGATTTGACATTCTTTACCGCCTTCCAAGCAAATAATAAATCTTCTAATTCTTTTTCAGTAGGTTTTCTCTCTGTTACAAATTTAAGTTCATCTTGCATAAGCTTAGTATTTCTGTCTTGAATTAGTATTCCACCCAGTACTCTTTTAATATCATATCCTCTTTCTTCTCTTGCAGTAATTTCAGGTAAAACCAGTATCCTAATATTTTTCTTAGAAGTAAGTACTTCCAAAGCTTCAGTAGTATACGAAGGAGCTATCACTACTTCTATAAAAATCTTATTTATCATCTCGGCAGTTTCTCTATCAATTTCCCTATTAGCTGCAATAATTCCACCAAATATTGACATTTTATCTCCTTCATATGCTTTTTTAAATGCTTCACTAATAGTATTACCACTACCTATACCACATGGGTTAGTATGTTTTACAGCAACTACAGTCGGTTCTTCAAATTCCTTCAAAATCTCTAACGCACCATTTGTATCGTTTATGTTATTAAAAGATAATTCTTTTCCATGAAGTTGTTTCGCCTCTTGAAGAGTTCCTTTTATTGAATATATATCAGTATAAAATGCTGCTTTTTGATGAGGATTTTCTCCATATCTTAAATCTTGCTTTTTCTTAAATGTTAAAGTAATTAAATCTGGCATCTCTATATTGGCTCTTCTATTAAAATACTCTGATATTAATGCATCATAATGACTTGTATATTGAAATACTTTAGCAGCAAGATATTCTTTAGTTTTTAAACTTATGTCTTTATTTTCCTTTAATTCTTCTATTACTTTATCGTAATCATTAGGATCTATAATAACTGTAACATATTTATAGTTTTTAGCTGCTGCTCTAAGCATAGATGGGCCACCTATATCAATATTCTCTATTATCTCTTCATGAGTTACGTTAAGTTTACTTACCGTTTCTTTAAATGGATATAGATTATTAACAACCATGTCTATACAATTTATTTCAAGCTCTTTTAAAGTTTTAATATGCTCATCATTATCTCTTATCGCTAATAACCCTCCATGAATTTTAGGATGTAAAGTCTTTACTCTTCCATCAAGACATTCAGGAGAACCTGTTACATCTGAAATATCTATAGTTTCTATTCCATTTTCGGCAAGTTTTTTTCTTGTTCCACCAGTCGATATAATTTCCCAACCTAATTCCTTTAACTTTCTTGAAAATTTTACTATACCGGTCTTATCATATACGCTAATAAGTGCTCTTTTCAAAGTAAAATACCTCCCTCTTTTAGTTCGTCGTTCGGTATTCGTCTTTCGCAATTCGCTTTTCGACATTCACTTTTTATTAAACGAACAGCGAATGACGAATAACCAGTACCTAGCACCAAGTACCTAGTACCTAATCACTACCTTTCTGCCTACAACTTCTAATTTGTTTTCACAAAACAATTTCACTGCCATTGGCAAAAGCTTATGTTCTATCTTCAATACTTTTTCTTTAAGCGTATCTATAGTATCATTATCATCTACAGCAACAGCTTCTTGTAATATAATAGGACCTGTATCTGCTCCTTCATCAACGAAATGAACAGTAGCACCTGTTATTTTAACTCCATACTCTAATACTGCTCTATGAACTCTTTCCCCATAATACCCTTTTCCGCAAAAGCTCGGAATTAAAGAAGGATGTATGTTAATAATTCTATTTTTATAATGATTAACAAATTCTTTACTCAACACTTTTAAATATCCTGCTAATACTACCAATTCAACTTGATGCTTCTTTAGTTCATCTAAAATTTTTAAATCAAATTCTATATCGCTATTAAATTCCTTCCTATTTATATATAAAGCTTCTATGGAATTCTTTCTTGCTCTTACAAGTCCATAAGCGTCCTCTCTATTAGAAATTACAACCTTTATTTTTCCATTTATATACCCTTTTTCTACACTCTTAATCAAAGCCTCAAGATTAGTACCGCTTCCTGAAATTAAGACACCGATATTTACTGATGACATATTCTAATGCCACCTTCTCCCTTTTTTATCTCTCCTATTAAATAAGCTCTTTCTCCAATACTATTTAAATAATTTAGTACTTTATCTTCATCTTTTTTATCTACAACTATAACCATTCCAATTCCCATATTAAAAGTAGAATACATTTCTTTTTTATTGATCTTTCCTAATTTTTCAATTAATTTAAAAATAACTGGTATATCTACGCCTTTAACATCTATATCTGCAACAAGACCTTCAGGAAGCATTCTTGGTATATTTTCATAAAATCCTCCACCTGTAATATGACTCATTCCTTTTACAACGTATTTATCTAAAATCTTTTCAATTATATCTGCATATATACGAGTAGGTTTTAATAATTCTTCACCCAAAGTCATTCCTAATTCCTCTACATACTGATTAATACCAAATTTTTCTATTTCAAAAAATAACTTTCTAACTAAAGAAAAACCGTTACTATGAAGGCCGTTAGATGGTAATCCTATCAAAACATCTCCTTCAGAAATACTAGAGCCGCCAATAATTTTATCTTTATCTACTATACCTACTGCAAATCCAACTAAATCATATTCACCTTTACTGTAAACACCAGGCATTTCAGCAGTTTCTCCACCTATCAAAGCACATCCAGCCTTTACGCAGCCATTCGCTACTCCTTCAACTATTTTTGAAATAACTGTAGGCTCTATCTTATATGTCCCAATATAATCAAGAAAAAATAAAGGCTTTGCACCTTGGCACAATATATCGTTTACACACATTGCAACACAATCTTCTCCAATCGTATCGTGCTTATCCATCATATAAGCAACTTTTAATTTAGTTCCTACCCCATCTGTACCTGATACTAAAATAGGCTCCTTGTATTTATCTGTATCTATTTTAAAAAGACCACTAAAGCCTCCTATACTTGACATAACACCCTTAGTATAAGTTCTCTTTACATGTTCTTTAATCAAATTAACCGCTTCATATCCAGCTTTAATATCAACACCCGCATCTTTATAAGTAATACCTTTAGTGCTCATATAAGCACCTCCTTTAATTATCGTCATTGGTCGTTCGTCGTTCGCTATTCGTTTTACTATTCGAAATACAAACAGCGAAAAGCGAATGACGAATAACCAGTACCTAATCTAACGGTACCTCCATAGGATAATCACCATTAAAACAAGCTAAACAAAATCCTCTGTTTTTGCCTGTAGTTTTTATAAGACCTTCAATAGATAAATAACTTAAACTATCTGCATTTATCAATTTTCTAATATCTTCAGTAGTATTCTTAGCACCTATAAGTTGTTTTCTCTCAGGAGTATCTATTCCAAAGAAGCAAGGGAACTTAACTGGAGGCGAACTTATTCTTACATGCACTTCTTTAGCTCCAGCTGATTTTAAAATATCTACAATTCTTCTTATAGTAGTCCCTCTAACTATAGAATCATCTACTAAAATAACCCTCTTTCCCTTTATATTTTCCTTTACTACGTTAAGCTTAAGTCTTACTCCCTGCTCTCTTAACTCTTGACTAGGCTTAATAAAAGTTCTTCCGACATATCTATTTTTTATTAACCCTTCGCTAAAAGGTATTCCCGACTCTTCTGAAAATCCTATTGCAGCTGCCGTACCTGAATCTGGAACAGATATAACTATATCTCCGTTAGCTTCAGATTCTCTAGCAAGAATCCTACCCGCTTCCTTTCTAGCAAGATAGACGCTAGTTCCGTCCATTACACTATCAGGTCTAGCAAAATAGATTAACTCAAAAATACATAAACTCCTTTTACACCATTTATCATACGGTATGCCTCTCATACCCTTTTCATCAATGATAATAATTTCTCCCGGCTCTACATCTCTAATTAACTCAGCACCGACAGTGTCTAACGCACAGCTTTCTGATGCAATAACAAAACCATCTTTTAATTTTCCTATACATAAAGGCCTTATCCCGTATGGATCTCTTACTCCTATTAACATGTCTCCCATAGTCAAAACTAATGCATAAGAACCTCTAATAAGTTCCATAACCTTTTTTATTGCATTTTCAATACCCGATTTATGATATCTTGCTATTAAATTAACTATTACTTCAGTATCTATAGTTGTTTGAAATACAACACCTTCTTCTTCTAATATTTCTCTTATAGCTTGAGCATTCACTAAATTGCCATTATGGGCCAATGCAATATCTCCATTTTTATACTTAACTACTAAAGGCTGAGCATTTGAAGCTCTACTTTCTCCTGTTGTAGAATATCTAACATGCCCTATACTTATATTGCCCTCAAGATTTTTCAAAATATCATCATCAAATACCTCTGATACCAATCCCATGCCTTTACAGTATCTGATTTCACCTTTATCATTAACAGCAATACCACAGCTTTCCTGACCTCTATGCTGCAGCGAATATAAACCAAAATAAGCAATCTTAGAAACGTCTTTTAACTTATTTGAATATACTCCAACTATGCCACATTCCTCATTCAACTTATCACTACATGCTAGCCCATTATACATGGCAATACACTCCTTAGTTTATTTGTAACATCTTCTACCTTAATATCAATTGCCAATTTGCCGTTAACTTTTATTGATAATTTATCTTTTATAGTTTTTCCTAATACTGCAAATGGAATTTCGTATTGATTACATAATTCTTTTAATTTGTCTACATTATTCACATCTAAAGATATCAATATTCTTGATTGACTTTCTGAGAATAAATATATATCTTCTCTAAAAGTTGTATTAACTGAAATTTCAGCTCCTAAATTACCCTTAGAGCAACATTCACATAATGCTAGTGCTAATCCTCCCTCACTCAAATCATGAGCTGACTTTATAAGTTTTTTATCTATAAGCTCAAGACATAAATCTTGTAATCTTTTTTCTAAATCTAAATCTATTTCTGGTACTTCACCTAATTCTAAACCATGAATTACCTTTAAATACTCACTTGCACCAATTTCTTCCTTAGTTAAACCTAAAAGTACAACAATATCGCCTTCATCTTTAAAACCTATGGTCATAACTTTATCTAAATCCTCTATAAGCCCTACCATTCCTATTATTGGAGTTGGGTAAATAGCATTTTCTGGAGTTTCATTATAAAAACTTACATTACCACTTACAACTGGAGTATTAAACTTCTTGCAAGCTTCACTTATACCTAAAATGCTCTCTCTAAACTGCCAGAATCTATCTGGTTTCTCTGGATTTCCAAAATTAAGTCCATCAGTAACTGCTAAAGGTTTTCCACCAGTTACAACAATATTTCTAGCCGCTTCAGCAACTGCAATCTGAGCACCTCTTCTAGGATTCAAATAACAATATCTACTATTACAATCTGTCGTAGCAGCTATAGCTTTATTCGTTCCATCAACTCTAATTACAGCTGCATCTGCTCCAGGAGTTACTACCGTATTAGTTCTTACCTGATAATCATATTGATTATAAACCCATTCTCTACTACATAAATTTGTAGAACTAAGCATTTTAAATAATACTTCATTTAAATCGTTTACTTCCTTTAGTTCATCTACCGAAAGAATTCTCTTTTTATCTATATATTCTGGCTTTTTATATTCTCTGTAATATTTTGGTGCCTCATCGGCTAAAGATTTTGCAGGTACTCTACCAACAATTTCCCCATTTTCCATAATAGTTAACATTCCATCATCTGTAACTTTTCCTATAACAGCTGAATGAAGTCCCCATTTATCGAATATCTTTTTAACCTTTTCTTCTGCACCTTTTTTTATAACAAGAAGCATTCTTTCTTGTGATTCTGATATCATTACTTCTACAGGCAGCATTCCTTCTTCTCTTCTAGGAACTAAAGATACATCTACAATCATTCCTGAATTACCTCTAGAAGCCATTTCACTACATGCTGATGTTAATCCAGCAGCTCCTAAATCCTGTATGCCGACAACATAATCTGTATCTAAAAGTTCAAGACAAGCTTCTAATAACAGTTTTTCCATAAATGGGTCTCCGACTTGAACTGCAGACCTCTGCTCTGCTGTTTCTTCAGTCAATTCTACAGAAGCAAAACTCGCTCCTCCTATCCCATCTCTCCCAGTAGATGCTCCTACATACATAACTAAATTTCCAACACCTGCTGCAGTTCCTCTGTGAATTTTATCGTGCTCAATAACTCCGATACACATAGCATTTACTAAAGGATTACCTTTGTATGATTTATTAAAATATACTTCTCCACCTACTGTTGGAATGCCGATACAGTTTCCATATCCTCCAATTCCTGAAACTACTCCACTAAATAAATATCTCATCCAGTCATCATCTTCTATTTCTCCAAATCTTAGAGAATTTAGAAGTGCTATCGGTCTTGCTCCCATTGCAAAAATATCTCTAATAATTCCTCCAACACCAGTTGCAGCTCCTTGATAAGGCTCTACTGCAGAAGGGTGATTGTGGCTTTCTATTTTCATTGCTACAGCCTTATTATCTCCTATATCAATAATTCCAGCATTTTCACCAGGCCCTTGAAGTACTCTTTCATTTGAAGTCAGAAAATGCTTAAAAAGTGCTCTTGAATTCTTGTAACTGCAATGTTCAGACCACATAACGCCATACATATTTAACTCTAAATTATTAGGTTCTCTACCTAGAATTTCTAATATTTTATCATACTCTTCCTTAGTAAGTCCTACACTTTTCCAAGGCTTATTATTCATCACTTGAAATGTCCCCTCTCTAAATAATCTATCATGGATTTAAATAGAGCTAATCCGTCTTCATTTCCTAACAGTATTTCTGAAGCCCTCTCAGGATGAGGCATCATCCCCAATACATTACCTGCTTTATTGCATATTCCTGCAATACTATTTACAGAACCATTCGGATTTGACTTATCATCTATCAAACCTTCTTTACTGCAATATCTAAAAACAATTTGATTGTTCTTTTCAAGTTCAGCTAGACCTTCTTCATCAATAAAATAATTACCTTCACCATGAGCTATAGGTATATTAATAACTTGACCTTCTTTATAATTTAAAGTAAAAGGTGTAGTATTGTTTTCAATTCTAATAGGAACAGTTTTACATATAAACTTAAGATTATTGTTTCTTATAAGTGCTCCAGGAAGTAATCCTACCTCTGTTAATATCTGAAACCCATTACAAATTCCTATTACTAATTTCCCTTTATTAGCATGTTTAACTACACTATCCATGATTTTAGAAAATCTCGCTATCGCTCCACATCTTAAATAATCGCCGTATGAAAAACCTCCTGGCAAAATTATCACATCATATTCTTCTATATTTTCTGTATCATGCCAAATATAATCTACATCCTTCTTAAGAACATTTGATAACACTTTATAACAGTCTATATCACAATTAGAACCTGGGAAAACAACAACTCCAAATTTCATTTTTAACCCTCCAGTATCTCAAAACTGTACTTTTCCATAACTGTATTAGCCAATAATTTCTCACACATCTCTTTTATCTTGCTTTCAGCTTCTTCTCTTTTTATATCTTCAAGTTCAAGCTCAATTATCTTTCCTATTCTTACTTTGTCAACTTCTTTATAACCTAAAGAATTTAATGCTTCTTTAACTGCATTACCTTGAGGGTCTGAAATGCCTTTCTTTAAAGTTACATAAACTACTGCCTTCATTATAAAACCTCCTCTACTCTCCTTAATACTTCTCTATAAGCGTCCTTTACCTTACCTAAATCTTTTCTAAACCTATCTTTATCCATTTTTTGATTTGTTTCTTTATCCCATAATCTGCATGTATCTGGTGATATTTCATCAGCTAAGATAATTCTACCATCATATCTTCCAAACTCCAATTTAAAATCTATAAGTCTTAAACCAACCTTTTCGAAAAAATCCACTAATATCTCGTTTATTTTTAATGCCTTTTCCTTTATAGCTTCTAATTCTTCCTTATCTGCAAGTTTTAATGCTTGTATATGATAATCATTAATTAATGGATCACCTAATTCATCATTTTTATAACAAAATTCAAGAACTGTAGTTTCTAACTGTGTTCCTTCTTTAAACCCAAGTCTTTTTGCTAAAGAACCTGCTGCAACATTTCTAACAATAACTTCTATTGGTACAATTTCTACAGCTTTAACAAGCATCTGTCTTTCGTCTATTAATCTAACAAAATGTGTTTCTATTCCAGCATTCTCTAATAATTTAAAAAGCATTGCTGACATTTTATTGTTTATAATACCTTTGTTTTCTATTATTCCTTTCTTTTCTCCGTTAAATGCTGTTGCATCATCCTTGTATTCAATCAAATATACTTTTTCATCATCAGTTTTATAAACTCTTTTCGCCTTACCTTCATAAACAAATTCTTTTTTCATTCTAAACCCTCCTAATTTTTTTAATAAAATCAGTTGCCAGTTACCAGGGAACAGGGGACAGGATAATACTAGTTACCAGTTGCCAAGGAACAGTTGCCAGTCCCCTGTTCTCTGTTTTTAATTTTTTAATCCCTGTCCCTGTCATCTGTTCTCTGTTCTCCATTCACTATCAACTATTTACTAAATTCTACATTTTACATTTTCAATTTTACATTTCTATATTCCCAGTACCCAACACCTTCTTATCCTTCTCTTCGACAATTCTTTTCATTTCTTCTCTGTACTCTCTTAGCTTATCCTTTAATTCTGTATATTTTAGTGACAATATTTCAACTGCTAATAATCCTGCATTTTCTGCTCCATTAATAGCTACAGTTGCAACTGGTATACCTTTTGGCATCTGAACAATTGATAATAAAGAATCCATACCATCTAATGTTGATGATTTAATTGGTAAACCAATAACAGGTAAAATAGTTACTGCTGCTAAAACACCAGGAAGATGAGCTGCTTTTCCTGCCGCTGCAATTATCAAGTCAAATCCATTGTTTTCTGCATTTTTTGCAAATTCTAAGGCTTTATACGGTGTTCTGTGAGCCGATAATACTCTTACTTCCCTCTCTATCCCGAACCTATCTAATATTTCTAACGCTTTTGAAACTATTGGAAAGTCTGAGTCACTTCCCATTACCACAGCTACTTTCATTTCAAAACCTCCTTTTAATTATCGTCATTCGCTATTCGTGATTCGTTTTTCGATATTCGATATCTCTGCAGCATATCATACCACCTGTAGCAGAGAATTAGTTCTCCGCTACTAGTATACCCAGTACCTAGTACCCAGTACCAAGTCATAAACATAAAAGTCCGAAATGATAATACTTTATTCCGGACTTTTACTACTAAGCTGACCCCTCACACTCATTAGTGTGGCATTATAAACTTTAATACAAACAATATTCCTAAAATATACATTATAGGTGAAACTTGCTCTCCTTTACCTGTTAATAGTTTTAGTAAAATGTAAGAAATTATACCAAATACTATACCTTCAGCAATACTATAAGTTAATGGCATCATTATTATTGTCAAGAATGCTGGAATTGCTTCTGTAAAATCTTCTAAATCTATTCTTTTAATTGGTGACATCATGAATAAACCAACCAATATTAAAGCTGGTGCAGTAGCAGCACTTGGAATCATTATAAATAATGGTGAGAATAATAAGGCTATTGCAAACATACCTGCAGTTGTTAATGCTGTTAAGCCTGTTCTACCACCTTCAGCTACTCCTGATGCACTTTCTACATAAGTTGTAACAGTGCTTGTCCCTAAAATAGCTCCAACAGTAGTACCTACAGCATCTGCAAATAGAGCCTGTTTTGCTCTAGGTAGTTTACCTTCCTTATCAAGCATATCTGCCTTAGATGCAACTCCTACCAAAGTACCAACAGTATCAAACATATCAACAAATAAGAATGTAAATAAAACTATTAACATATCTAAACTAAAAATATTTGAAAAATCAAATTTAAATGCTATAGGTGCTATTGAAGGAGGCATACTTATAAATTTCATTCCTTCAGGTAACTGTGTTACACCCATAGGTATACCTATTATCGTAGTAACAACAATACCTATTAATAATGCACCCTTTACATTTCTAGCTAATAAAATACCTGTAATTACTAAACCTATAAGTGCCAATAAAGGTGCTCCACTTGTTATATCCCCTAATTTAACTATTATTCCACCTAATTTATCGTTTCCAACATGAAACATACCAGTTTTAACAATTCCTGCATTAACTAGACCTATAAAAGCTATAAATAAACCAATTCCCACTGAAACAGCATGTTTTATATTTAATGGAATACAATTTATAATTGCTTCACGAATGTTTAAAAATGTTAATATAATAAATATAATTCCTTCTAAAAATACTGCTGTCAGTGCGAATTTCCATGAATATCCCATTCCTAAAACAACTGTATAAGCAAAGAATGCATTTAACCCCATACCTGGTGCTAAAGCAAAAGGATAATTTGCATATAAAGCCATTACTAATGTTGCAGCAATAGCTGATAAAGCGGTTGCAGTAAATAATGCTCCAAAATCCATCCCAGTTGCAGATAAAGTCAATGGATTAACTATAAGTATGTAGGCCATTGTCATAAAAGTTGTTATACCTGCTGTAATCTCTGTTCTGATGTTTGTGTTGTTTTCTGTTAGTTTAAAGAACTTATCCATTACTAGCCCCTCCTTAATTATTATTATTGCTTAAAAATAATTTAAGCCCAGTCAGGGTAGGTTTACGCTATAAGTGAAACCTACCCGACCGGGCTTTTGTCCCCTCGGTGTGATATTACACATAGTAATACCTGTACCGCTCGGACCAGACAAAAACATTACATAAAAGTAAGTTTTTCGGAACCCTAGGTACACTTTCACTCATAGTCAGGCAATTTACGGTTGCCTGGTAGAAACTCCCCAGCCATATTCCAGGGATTATATGAGTGGTAAATATTTTATTTTCCTAAGCTAATAATAACAAATTAAAATATATAAGTCAATACATTTTGCGAATATTAAATATAATTAATAAAAATAAAGTTTGTTATAATACGAACATTTTTTATTCCCATTCGATGGTTCCAGGTGGTTTAGATGTTATATCGTATACTACTCTGTTTACATTTTCTACATTATTAACTATCTTATTTGATATTTCCTCTAATACATCAAATGGTATTTTAGCCCAATCTGCTGTCATTCCATCTGTACTAGTTACCGCTCTTAACACTATCAAATGACTATATGTTCTTTCATCTCCCATAACTCCTACACTTTTTACGTCTGGTAGAACAGCAAAGTACTGCCAAATCTTTTTATCAAGTCCATTTTTCTTAATCTCTTGCCTAAATATCCAATCAGCTTCACGAACTATTTCTAATTTTTCTTCAGTTATTTCTCCTAGAACTCTTATAGCCAATCCAGGTCCAGGGAAAGGTTGCCTATTTACTATTTCATCTGGAATGCAAAGCTTCCTTCCAACATCTCTCACTTCATCTTTAAATAATAATCTCAAAGGTTCTATTATTTCAAAATCGACATCTTCAGGAAGTCCACCTACATTGTGATGACTCTTTATAACAGAAGCTTTATCAGTTCCACTCTCTATAACATCTGGATATATTGTACCTTGAACGAGATAATCGACTTTCCCAAGCTTACTTTTCTCTTCTTCAAAAACTCTAATAAATTCCTCTCCTATTATCTTTCTTTTTTTCTCTGGATCTGTTACCCCTTTAAGCTTATTTAAAAATCTATCCTTTGCATTAACTCTTATTAGATTCATATTGAATTTTTCTCTAAATATTTTCTCTACCTGATCCCCTTCATCTTTTCTAAGCAAACCATGATCAACAAAAATACAAGTAAGATTATGTCCAATCGCTTTATGAACTAATACTGCTGCAACAGAAGAATCTACTCCTCCTGACAATGCACATATAGCTTTTTTGTCTCCTATTTTCTCCTTTATTTCTCTAATAGATTGGCTGATAAAATCCTCCATAGTCCAATTAGGCTCACACTTACAAATGTTATATATGAAATTTTTAATTATATCTCTACCTCTTTGAGTATGTTCTACTTCTGGATGAAACTGAACTGCAAAAATTTTATCTTCATTTTTCATTGCTGCAACAGGACAAGAATCTGTGCTTGCTATAACTTTAAAACCTTCAGGAAGTTTTTCAATAAAATCAGTATGACTCATCCAGCATGTTATACTTTCTTCTAAACCTTTAAATAAATCACCATTATCGATAATTTCTAATTTAGTCTTTCCATATTCTCTAGAATCAGCTTTACTCACTTCTCCACCAAAAACTTGTGCTATCAACTGACCACCATAACAAATTCCTAAAATTGGTACATTTAAACCAAAAACTCCTTGCTTGCATTTTGGAGAATCTGATGCATAAACACTAGCAGGTCCTCCTGAAAAAATAATTCCTTTTGGAGATTTAGCTTTTATTTTTTCAATATCATAATCATAAGGTACTATTTCACAATATACATTTGCTTCCCTTACTCTTCTAGCTATTAATTGACTATATTGGCCCCCAAAATCAAGTATTAAAATTAAATCGTTCTTCATCATACTACCTCCGTTTTCTCACTATTCGTCATTTGATATTCGTCATTCGCTTTTCGCTACTCGCTATTCGATTGTCGAGAAACGAAAAGCGAATAGCCAATGCTAGTACCCAGTACCAAGTACCTAGCACCTAATATCTATCTCCTACTATAATTAGGTGCTTCTTTTGTAATTTGTATATCATGAGGATGACTTTCAATCAAACCAGCCTGAGTTATCCTTATGAATTGTCCTCTTTCCTGTAACTCTTTGATTGTTGGTGTACCACAATAACCCATTCCTGCCTTAAGCCCACCAACTAATTGGAATATAGTATCTTTAAGTGGTCCCTTATATGGAACTCTTCCTTCTACACCTTCTGGTACTAGTTTTTTACTATCTTCTTGGAAATATCTATCTTTACTTCCAGAAGCCATAGCTCCCATCGAGCCCATACCTCTGTATACTTTAAATCTCCTACCTTGATATAACACAGTTTCTCCTGGACTTTCTTCAGTTCCTGCAAATAAAGATCCCATCATAACTACATCTGCTCCTGCAGCTATAGCCTTAACTATATCTCCAGAATATTTAATACCTCCATCTCCTATAATAGGAACATTGTATTTCTTTGCCGCTTGTGCACAATCATAAATAGCTGTAATCTGAGGTACTCCTACACCAGCTACAACTCTTGTTGTACATATTGAACCAGGCCCTATACCTACTTTAACAGCATCCGCACCAGCCTTTATCAAATCTTCAGTAGCCTCTGCAGTTGCAACATTTCCAGCTATTAACTGAAGTTCAGGAAATTTATCTTTTATCTTGCTTACAGCTTCAAGAACCCCTTTAGAATGACCATGTGCTGTATCTATAACAACAACATCTACCTGTGCATCTACCAATGCTTTAACCCTATCAAGCATATCTTTTGTAACTCCAACTGCTGCTCCAACTAATAATCTACCCTTACTATCCTTAGCAGAATTTGGATATTCTATAGATTTTTCAATATCTTTGATTGTAATTAATCCTGCTAATCTTCCATCATCATCGATTAATGGAAGCTTTTCTATTTTATATTTTTTCATTAATTCCTGAGCTTCTTCCATAGAAATCCCTTTTTTAGCTGTAACAAGGTTATCTTTAGTCATAACTTCTTTGATTTTTTTACTTGTATCAGTTTCAAATCTAATGTCTCTGTTTGTTATAATCCCTACTAATTTTTTATTTTCGTCAGTTATTGGTACGCCAGATATATGATACCTTTCCATAAGTTCTAATGCGTCCGATACATTATGCTCCGGTGAAAGATAAAAAGGATTAGTTATAACTCCGTGCTCTGACCTCTTAACTTTATCTACTTCCATAGCCTGACTTTCTATAGACATATTTTTATGAATAATACCGATTCCACCTTCTCTTGCAATAGCTATAGCCAACCTAGATTCCGTAACCGTATCCATACCCGCACTCATTATAGGAATATTAAGCTTGATTTTTCTTGTAAGATAAGTTTCAACACTTACTTCTTTAGGCAGTATCTCAGATTTAGCTGGTATTAAAAGAACATCATCAAATGTTAATCCTTCTTTTAAAAACTTTTCCATTAAAATTCCTCCCCAATTTATTATTAGACAATGAAAACAAAAAAACACAAACTCCTGAGTGGAATTTGTGTTTTGGGTACAAAAACTACACCATAGCTACAAATATAGCTAGGTTTAATACAAAATCCCACTCATAGTCAGACAATTTACGGTTGTCTGGTAGAGACTTTCTGGCCATATTCCAGAAATTATATGAGTGACAGCCGCTATTTAGTTTTCTTTTTAAGTTAACAGAAATTTATAGAGTTGTCAAGATTAATTTATATAGAAAATTGTGTATCTTGTTTGAATTAGAAAAAAGAGGTATCTCCAAAGATACCTCTTTTACTTATCTTTTTTTATTGCAACATATATATTAAAAACCAAACCAATAATTAATATATACATAACAAAGTCATTAACATAATATTCAGAATATCCAATTATATTCGTCCCAAAAAGAGTTGCAGTTATATTTTTTAGCTTCTCACTATTTAAAACTAATCCAATACTATAATTCAGCCTGCTTACATAAAATATTTTTAATATGATAACAGCAATAAATAAAATCACATTAACTATTGAAGTTTTTTTCAACACTACCTTTCACCATCCGAATTAGTTTTTACTAATTTCTCTTTAACAATTCTTCTCATTCTACCATTTCTGACATCTTGCTGTACAATATCTGCTAAACTGTTATCTGATTTAGATTTATTTCTACTGCCAATTATTCTTCCTATTTTATTATTATATAAATCCATTTCTTTTTCAATTTCAGGTTGACCGGATGCTCCTATTTCATGCGCTGTTGCCCATCTATAAGCCCAACATAATCAATATGTTTAACCATTAAAGCATTCCAATAAGCATGTCTAAAAGCATCTCCATTCCCATTATGTAACCCAGAAGAATATCTTTCATTTGCCTCATTAAATGCTTTTTTGCCCTGCCATATTGCTTTCAACCCTTTAGTAGGATTTTCATTATATAACTTTTGTTCTTCTGGATTCAAATCAACTGGTGCTGGATAATTTGAATAAGCTATAACTTCATTAACTTTAATATTTTTATTTAAGTATTTTTTACGCATTTCAGCTTTAAGAAATCGATTTAATTCTTCATTAGTTGCATCTGGATTTTGTTTAATATAATCATTCAATTTCCCCATAAAATATTCAACATCTTCTAATTTTAGAAGTTTTCCATAATTGATCTCATCATAAACATGACTTGGACTAATTTTTTCAATATTAGATGTCGCAAAAACTGTAGATACTCCTGTCAAGATAGTTAACACACATACAAAAACAATAAAGAAAGTTTTTAGATGTCTCATTTGTCATCCCCCTCTTAATTTTTAATTATTATAGTTAATTACAGAACTCTACAATTGTTAAAAAAAACTAATATTATTTAATAATAATGATGTGTTATACGATATAAATTATATATATATAATATATGAAATGTCAATTATTTTTTTAAATGTAATTATTTTGTAATAATGTAGTCTTAATATCATATTTTTTAAAATATTACTCTAATGATAATATAAAGAAGAATTAAATATCCATCGTTAAACCTAAACGTAATAAAAAAGATAAAGATATTGCTTTAACTAAAAGCAAAACTAAAAAGTTTATAGACATCCTAAAGGTCTTTCTAAAAACAAGAACATAATAAACTTAAAAAATTTACGTTTTAAAAAAGTGATAGAGGTATACTTAACATGCTGGAAGAAATCTTTTTTAAGCAGCGTGCTTAATTAAAGCACGCCACTTATCCTTAAATAACAAGCAAAATAACTAAACTATACTCAATCCGTACAGTTTTTTATTTTATCTTAAATAACACTTTCTCACGATAATTTTACACTATCTCCATATATAACTCTTAAAGACCCTAAAAGTTCCGTATCCCTCTTACCTAATCCATACCCAATTTTCTCAATACTTATTCTAGGTAATGAAACAAAATCTTCTGCAATACTTTTTATTATGGCAGCACCAGTAGGAGTAACTAGTTCGCTCCTTATTCCTGTACTATATATAGGTACTCCTTTTAATATTTCTAATGTTGCAGGAGCAGGTATAGGTAATTTACCATATCTATAATCCATAAGACCTGTTCCGACATGTATATAGGATGATAATATTTTGTCTACTTTAAGCATATTTATGCAAATACACGCACCGACAATATCAATTATTGAATCTATAGCTCCTACCTCATGAAAATATACCCTCTCTATTGGTCTATTATGTATTTTACTTTCAGCTTCAGCTATTAATTTAAATATTTTTTTACTCATTTCTTTAATCTTTATATCAAGTTCGCTATCTTCTATCAGCTTAATAATATCAAATAAATTTCTCTTATTATCCTTTAAAGAACCAGTCAATATTACATCAAAATCCGTTCCCGCTATACCTTTCTTTTTCTTTTTTTCAATATTTATCGAAAAGCCTTCAATATTAATCTTTTTTAATTCTTTTAAAAAATCGTCTTTGTTTATACCTAAATCTAATAAAGCTCCGATAATCATATCTCCACTTATACCAGATAAACAGTCAAAATATAACATTTTTTTCATTTAATCACCTCATTTTTAAAATCGTTTATCGTCTTTCATCATTCGCTGTTCGTGAAATTATTAAAAACAAAAGTCTCAGTTTTTCACAAGACTTTTGACTTTATCAATCGTTATTCCATCAAAGTAAATTATATCTTACTTTTTCCCTTTTTTTCAATTTAAACTATTTTATTGTTTGCTATCTCTTTTTTTCATGCTATATATTTTTTTATAAGTAAAATACTAATAATGAATGAAATTAATTCGTCGTTCGTCATTCGCTGTTCGATATTCGAAAGACGAAAAGCGAATAACGAATATCGATTTATTAAAAATTGGAGGTATTGCCATGGCAAATTTTAATTCTAAGTTAGATTATAAAACACTTTCATTAATCGAAGAGCAATTAAAGCAAGAGAAACTGCTATATAAAAAATACTTAAATTATGCAGAAATGTGTTATGATAGTGAACTTAAAAACTTATGCTACAACGCCAGTAAGAGACATAAGAAAAATTATAAGAAAGTACTTAGTTATTTAGTCGATAGTCGATAATCGATAGAGAAATTAAAAATTGAAAATGTAAAATTTAGAATTAGTTAACGGTTGACAGTCAACAATCAATAGTCGATAGATAAAAAAATATTGGCTGACAACTAACAGTTTTCAGGTATCAGTTATTCTTTAAGTCTTAATTTTCAATTTTAAATTTTACAATTTCCTGTTCTCTGTTAACTGGCAACTCACATAAAAGGAGGCATGCCTCATGTACATTATTAATAATTTATCAGAACAAGAAATATTAAATGACTTAGTCTTATCGGAAAAAGAATTAGCAATTTCTTATAACAATACAATTGTTGAATCAACTTGCCCAGTTTTAAGGAAAATACTATCTGAATGTCTAAATGATATTCAAGATATTCAATATACAATATATAAGATAATGGATGAAAGAGGATGGAATCGAAGCCGTTTGGTAAGCGAATCAGATTTACTTAATACAGTAGAAAAATTTCAATCTATACAATAAAAAAATCTTCGATTTAAAAAAACTTAAATTAAGGATGATTTTTTTGAAATCCATTACGGAAATTATATCTTAAATTATCTACAATTCAATAAGGAATATAATTTCCTATAAATTATAAAAAACCTCCGGCAAAAAACCGGAGGTTTTCATTACATCATTGGCATTCCGCCTGGCATTCCGCCACCCATTCCCATATCTTTTTCTTCTTCTTTATCTGCTACTACAGCTTCAGTAGTTAATACCATTGCTGCTACTGATGCAGCATTTTGAAGAGCTGATCTTGTAACTTTAGTTGGGTCTACTATACCAGCTTCAATCATATTTACATATCTTTCATTTAATGCATCAAATCCTATACCTTTTTCGCTTGATTTAACTTTTTCAACTATAACTGAACCTTCTAAACCAGCATTTGCGGCAATTTGTCTTACTGGTTCTTCTAAAGCTCTTCTTATTATATCTACACCTGTCTTAACATCTCCTGTCTCAGTTTCAAGTACTTTTTCAACTGCAGGAATTACGTTGATTAATGCAGTTCCACCACCAGGAACTATACCTTCTTCAACTGCTGCTCTTGTTGCAGCTAAAGCATCTTCTATTCTTAATTTCTTCTCTTTTAATTCAGTTTCAGTAGCTGCACCAACTTGGATAACAGCAACTCCACCTGATAATTTAGCTAATCTTTCTTGTAATTTCTCTCTATCAAAATCTGAAGTTGTTTCTTCAATTTGAATCTTAATTTGTTTAATTCTATCTTTAATAGCTTCTTCTGAACCTGCTCCACCTACAATTGTAGTATTTTCTTTATCAACTTTTACTCTGCTAGCTCTACCTAACATTTCAATTGTAGCTTCTTTTAAGTCATATCCTAACTCTTCTGAAATAACTTCTCCACCAGTTATGATAGCAATATCTCTTAACATTTCTTTTCTTCTATCACCAAATCCTGGAGCTTTAACAGCTACACAAGTGAATGTACCTCTTAATTTATTAACAACTAATGTAGCTAAAGCTTCTCCCTCTACATCTTCTGCTATTATTAATAACTGCTTTCCTTGTTGTACAATTTGTTCTAATACTGGTAATAGATCTTGTACATTTGATATCTTTCTATCTGTGATTAAGATGTATGGATCATCTAATACAGCTTCCATCTTTTCTGCATCAGTTACCATATATGGTGATAAATATCCTCTATCAAATTGCATACCTTCAACTACTTCTAATGTAGTTCCCATTGACTTTGATTCTTCAACTGTAATAACGCCATCTTTTCCTACTTTCTCCATAGCTTCAGCAATTAATTTTCCAATTTCTTCATCAGCTGCTGAAATTGAAGCAACTTGAGCTATAGCTTCTTTACCTTCAACTTGCTTTGATAAAGCTTTAAGTTCTTCTACTGCAGCATCTACTGCTTTATGTATACCTTTCTTAATTAACATTGGATTAGCACCAGCAGCTACATTTTTTAATCCTTCTCTTATAATAGCTTGAGCTAATAATGTAGCTGTTGTAGTACCATCTCCAGCAACATCATTAGTTTTTGTAGCAACTTCTTTAACTAATTGAGCTCCCATGTTCTCATATGGATCTTTTAACTCAATTTCACGAGCTATTGTAACACCATCATTTGTGATAAGTGGTGAACCAAACTTTTTATCTAAAACAACATTTCTTCCTTTTGGTCCTAAAGTCACTTTAACAGTATCTGCTAATTTATTTATACCTCTTTCCATTGCACGACGAGCTTCTTCACTAAATTTTATTTCCTTCGCCATCTTAAATTACCTCCTTTTTCTTTTTTTAACATAAAACCGTCTTTCACTTCTCACTATTCGCTACTCGTAATTCGCTATTCGATTTTCGAAAAGAAAGTAGCGAAAAGCAAATAGCCAAAACAATTTTACATTTTACATTTTCAATTTTACATTTCTTTATCCCAGCGTCTATTCAATTACAGCTAAAATATCTACTAATTTTAAGATAGTATATTCTTCACCATCTACCTTAACTTCTGTACCAGCATATTTTGAGAATATTACCTTATCTCCCACTTTTAATTCTTCTTTTTTCTTCTCATCATTAGCAATACCAGGTCCTACAGCTATTACTTCTGCCATTTGAGGCTGCTCTTTAGCTGAACTTGGTAAAACGATACCGCTTTTAGTTTTTTCTTCAACCTCGATTTTCTTAATAACCACTCTGTCGCCTAATGGTTTAATTTTCATCTTATAACCCTCCTTATCATAATTTATATTAAATAATATTACTTTCTCGGTTGTTAGCACTCACCACTATCGAGTGCTAATGTTTACAAATATATGTTATAAAATAGATTTTATGTAGGCAAACACTTTCACTCTCTATTTTTTTGAACTATAGGCGATTATACTCGTTTATTTTAATATTTATTCTATTTTCTTTGTTTTGCGTTTATTTACTACATAAATCGCTAATTGCCAGAGAAAAGGAACAAATTGCCATATTCGTCGTTCGTCATTCGCTGTTCGTCATTCGAAAAGCAAGTAGCGAAAAGCAAATAGTCAAAATAATTTTATATTTTCCATTTTTAATTTTACATTTTCTAATCCAGTCCCTAATCCCTAGCACCAATCCCATTCTCTCTTGCATAATAAAACAGATATTGCTGTGCAAAACCTGCATATTCACCAAATTTGTTTTGTGCATATCTTTGTATATCTTTAAGTTTAGTATCTTTTTTAAGATAAAAATACTCCATTACCCTCTTTACCCAAACATCTATCGGAAAAGCATCATATTTCTCCATAGAAAATAGCATTATACAATCAGCAACCTTAGGTCCTACACCAGCAAATAGCATCAATTCTTTTTTCGCTTCTTCTGTAGATAAGTTTTTCAACCTATAGATATCCATCTGCTTATTCGAAACAATCACTGCAGCATTAAATATGTATTTAGCTCTAAATCCTGTCTTACAATCTCTTATATCATCTATTGTCAGCTTACTAAGAGTATCTGCTTTAGGAAAACTATAATATTTTTTTCCATTATATTCACCAATAAACTCTCCATATTTTTGACTTAAATTTTCTATAGCTCTTTTTATCATCGGTATTCTATTGTTAGCCGAAATAATAAATGATATTAAAATTTCCCAAACATCCTGCTTTAATATTCTTATACCATAGCCATATTCTACAGCTTTTTTTAAAATTGTATCCTTTGAAAGCTCTCTTTTTATTTCACTATAATCTCTACCTAAATCAAAATATTCAAACCAAACATCATTAAATTCACTTAGATTAGTATTAGAAAAAACAATCTTTCCATCTTCTTTTTTTACATTTATAATTTTTCCATTTGCTACACCTGTATAGCTACCATCTTCCTCTTTATTCCATCTAAAACATTGTCCACATTCGAATATATGCTCAGGTTCAAAATCTTCTAGATTTTCAATGATAACTTTATCTCTCTCTTCAATTATCTTCAAAGTGATACACCCTTCCTCTTTAAAGGTCGTCCAATGAAAAAAAGCTGGCATTACGCCAGCTTTTTATTAATACCAACCTCTTAACTTCATAGCTTCAGCTATTCTCTTGATTGACATCATGTATGCTGCAGTTCTCATGTCAACTTTGTTTTCTTCCATTAATTCATATATTTCATTGAATGCCTTAACCATTAATCTTTCTTGTTTTTCTTGTACTTCTTCAAAGCTCCAGTAGTAGTTCATTAAGTTTTGTACCCACTCGAAGTATGAAACAGTAACTCCACCTGAGTTAGCTAAGATATCAGGAATTACTAATACTCCTTTATTGTATAGTATTTCGTCTGCTTCAGGAGTTGTTGGACCATTAGCTCCCTCACTTATAATCTTAGCTTTTATGTCATTAGCGTTTTTACTAGTTATTTGGTTTTCTAATGCACATGGTAATAATACATCAACATCTAATGTAAGTACTTCATCTCTGTTAACTTCTTTTTCAGCTCCAGGGAAGCCTTTTACATGTCTGTTTTCTTTTACGTATTCCATTAATTCTTTTACATTTAATCCGTTTTCATTGATTATACAAGCTGATGAATCAGATACACCTATAACCTTAGCTCCCATTTCTTCCATATACATAGCTGCATAACTTCCAACGTTACCAAAACCTTGAACAGCTACTTTTAAGTCAGCTATATTTAATCCTAATCTCTTAGCTGCTTCTCTAACCATTATAGCAACACCATATCCAGTAGCTTCAGTTCTTGCTAATGAACCTCCGAAGCTAACAGGCTTTCCAGTGAATACTCCTGGAACATTGTGTCCTTGTAATTTTGAATATTCATCAACCATCCAAGCCATTATTTGTCCATTTGTATTAACGTCTGGCGCTGGTATATCCTTTTTATCTCCAATAATTGGAGCTATTGCTCTAGCATAAGCTCTTGATAATCTTTCTAATTCTCCTTCTGATAATTCACGTGGGTCAACTATAATTCCACCTTTTCCTCCACCATATGGAAGACCAATTACTCCACATTTGAAAGTCATCCAAGTTGATAAAGCTTTAACTTCGTCTCTAGTTACATCTTGATGGAATCTTATACCACCTTTTGTTGGTCCAGGCGCGTCATTGTGCTGTGATCTGAATCCTTTGAATACTCTGATACTTCCGTCATCCATTCTTACAGGAATTGACACTTCTAGAACTCTCATTGGCTCTTTTAATAATTCATATACTTCTGGTTCTGCTCCAAGCTTATCACATGCTGTCTTAATTTGTTGTTGGGCAATCTCAAATGGATTTAAAGTTTTTTCAGCCATTATAGGACCTCCTTATAACATATAGTAATTTAATATTGTTAAAATATTAACATTTATATATTTTAGGAAAAGGTTTTCAAATTGAAAACCTAACCTTTTATAACGCTACCGATATGTAGTATTTCTGTCCCACATGGGAATTATAACATATATATTTTTTTTTGTAAATAAATATTAAATTTTTATCATTTTTTTGACACTAACATCAACAGAAAGTATGTTTAAGGAAGTCATATATTCAACTTCATCTACTATCTGCTCCTGCATTCTTCTCACAAGAGGTTTTATCGGATTTCCATATACCATTTCCACATCTAAAGAAATTATTATTCCTTGTTCTTTAGTTTTTATATCTATATTTCCTACCTTAGAAATACCTATAACCTTGTAAGCAGCATATTTAACTAAATCTCTTATTACATTGCGTGATATGGTGTATTTGCCTAAGTAACTGAATGTAGGTCTTACTACTGTTTTTTCAAAATACTGCTTATCATTGTTTGTTTTTTTAAAAAATACTTTTAAAGTATCTATAAAATATCCTGAAAACTCCTTTTTTATCTCAAAAGTAGGTACAGGAATAACATGTTTCCCTTCTAACTGCCTCTGTTTTTTTGCTAAATCAATTTCATATTTATCAGATATGTCTTGTATATATATTCTTTTAGATATCGCAGGAATTTCTAATATTTCAACAATTTTATCTACCATTCTATCTGATGTGCCTAATATTAATAGAGCATCAGGCTTAAGATTTTTTATAGCTTCCTTCATTTCTTTTCTATGGTCCTTGTCCATAAATAAAGCTCTTTTTACTGCACTTACAATAGTGTCTTCCCTCTTAGCAGACTTTCCTGCCAAAACTTTTGTCCCTTTTATCAATAATCCATCGTCAATTATATATTCAATTCCTAATTCTTTAGCCAGCATAATAGCCTTGTAACTCTTACCCGTACCACTTTCGCCAATAAGAGCTGCCACTTTCATAAACATTCCTCCAAAAAAATTAACTATATGGACATTGTATCATATGTTATTAGTTGATAGTCAATAGTCTGTTCTCTGTCTCCTATTTTTCACTATTGAAATAACTAATACTAACGCTGGGATTATAATTTGAAATGGAATAACATAATAAGGATAAACTTCACCAGCCCATCTTACCATATCTGGCAAATTATCATACACCCATATAGAAATCACAACTGCAATTGCAACTACAGGAATAACAAATGGCTTATAATCATCTAAGTCAAATAATTGAGTAATTCCAATAAGTGAAGCATAAAGACACATTACTATTTTCATGCTTCCTGCTATAAGCAAATTCACTGAAATAAATGGCTCAACAGCTATTCCAGGAATCAAACTTATTGTCACATGCGACGGAAATAAATCTCTATTTAACATATCTGCTCCTAAAACCATCAAATTACTCATTACTACACTTAACAAAATAAAGCCAATAACTGTAAGTGAAATATAAGATACCTTCAGCAAATCTTTTTGTTTTTTCAGATAAGGGAATATCATTAAAAGCACTACAGTTTCACCAAACGGAAAAGTTAGTACAGAAAAACTCACTTTTAATACTCTAAAAAAACCATATTCTAAAAAAGGCAAGAGATTCTTCACTTCATAATGACCCATTACCAATAAAAATATCGAAAGAACCAAAATTAACATTACTGGAACAGTTATTTCTCCTACTCTAACGATAACTTCTAACCCTTTTTTTAAACTATAAGTTAATACTAAGGCTATAGAAATTATAATAAAAATAAGTGGTGTTTCGGTATAAATAGATGTTACCATAAACTCGCCCAAATTTCTGAAGACAAGTCCTGCTAAATGAATAAAATACCAAATATAAAATATCCCAATAACACTACCGATGTATTTACCAAAAGTATCTCTTAATATTTCTATAAATGTTTTTGATGGATTTAATATCGATATATATGCATACATTCCAATTAGTATATAACCTCCAGCCCAGCCAAAAATATAGGCTAACCATGAATCTTGACAAGCAGCTACTGCTGGCGTTATTATAGCAGAACTTCCAAAAATAAATCCCATTATTACAAATGATAATTGGACTGGTGAGATTTTTTCATTGCTAATCAATTTCTTCACCTCTTAAAAACAGATTTTACTAGATTTTCAATAACTATAGAAGGAGTTGTTGGCATTTTTTCAAACATCAGAAGTATACTTACAATAAAACTTAATCCTAACAATATCGAATATACAATAATAGTTTTTTTCTTTTTATTTGTTCTTGATATTACTGGTATATCAAAAACTACAATCAAAATATATATAGTAATCAAACCTATTACCATACCGACCCCTGCCTTCACCTAACTTTAGATGGCTTTCCTATAATTCCAGTACCCCTAATTTTTACTTCTACCTTTATTTCAACTGGAGCATTACTAAAAATATCTGACCAATCGTCTTTAACTTGCTTCCAATAGTTTAAATGTTTCTTATAAACAACTTCTCCAAAGCCAAAAATGTCACTTTTATATTTTTTTTGTGCAATATTTACGACATCTTGAATATCTCTCTTTATAGCTTTTTCTGCCTGTTTACTTAACTTTTTAAAAATCTCTTTTGTAGTTAAATCACCATTTCCCTGCTGGTCTGCTATATTTCCTATTGCTTTAACTTCTATTAACAAAGCTAACTTTCCATCAACTATTTTAACATCTATTTTCCCATTTGAATTTGATATCTCTATTGCTACTTTTTTACTTTCATCTAAAGGATTATCCACATTGTAAACTGCATTTTTAACTTCATCTTGTATAAATAAAAGCCCCCGAGTTTGAGTAGTATTAAGATAACCTATCAATTTATCACCTTTAAAAACAGCAGTACTATCTATTTTCATATTTTCAATTTTTTGTACTTTTTCTTTTTTAGCAACTTTTATAGCCCCTATAGCTGGACTTAACCCAGGCTGAATAAGCTGCTTTAAAACATCAATAATAGTAACTTTCTTTATTTTAGCAAGCGCTTTATTATTTTCTAATATACTTTTTATATGTATAGAAGGTATTTTTTCTAAATCGCTCTTAGCTTTTAATATTTCCTCTGCAGTCGTCCCCTTAGCGACAAGAATATCTGCACCTAATCTCGGTTCATGATTTCTCTCCCAGAAATCTAATGCTTCCATAATACCATTTCGCGCAAATTCCTCTCCTATAACCATTAAATCTGCATGATTATAAAAAGGTTTTCTATTTACCGTAATCATCTGATTTTTAGCTGCTTCAAAAATGGTATCTCCAGTAGTTGTAAAAACCCAAAATGCTTCCTCTTGCGCAGCCCCTTGCTCTCCTGCTTTCATTATGGTAGGCTTAACTATCTGCAAAGTCAACTGTATTTTGCCTTCGCTAGTTTTATCAACACCTACAGCAGTAACAAATGCTTTTTCTGTCAAGTCCTTATTATCCCAACAAGCAGAAAATATTACAATATTAAAGATAATCATCAACAATAGAACTAAAATTTTCTTTAGCTTAATCATATCAATCCTCTTTCTTTATATGATTAACTTTCATTCTATACTCAATCCTTCTGTTTTTATTGCCAGTAATAGCTTTTGGCCTTGTAATCATACTCCATATTGGAAATCTTACAATAGAATCTTTTAATCCCATACCATCAAGTGGAGCAAATGGAGACGTATAAGGTACTCCAAATGATCTTAATGAACATAGATGAATAAGAACTACAAATATAGATAAAAACAGCCCCATAAACCCCAATGTATTTGCAGGAATGAGAAATAGTACTCTTAATATGGGAATAGTGCCACCCATCGGAGGTACTACAAAACTACTAATAGCAGTCAATGCAGTAACCATAATCATCAAATTACTAACAAGACCTGCTTTAACTGCAGCTTCACCAAGTACTAAAGCACCTACTATACTTACGGCTTGACCGATTGGCCTCGGCATTCTAACACCTGCTTCTCTTAACAGCTCAAAAGAAAGTACCATTAATAGAGCTTCAGTAAAAGCAGATGTAGGCAATCCCTCTCTCGATGCAGATACTGACAATAATAACTTAAATGGAATTACATCAGCATGAAATGAAATTAATGCTACATAAAAACTAGGCAGTATAACTGAACCTAAGAAAGCTAACACTCGTGCAAATCTTGCTATTGAAGCAAAATACGGTCTTGAATAATAATCTTCACTTGCTTGTATTGTTTCTATTAATAAATATGGAACTGTTAATGCAAAAGGAGTTCCATCACAAAGAATCGCAATTCTACCTTCTAGTAGCTTAGCTGCTACAACATCTGGTTTTTCGCTATTCCCTACAGTAGGAAATAGTGAAAATGGTTCATCTTCAATAAATTCTTCTATATATCCTGACTCAAGTATTGCATCTATCTTTATCTTTTCTAGTCTTCTTTTAACAGTTTCTATGATATCTGGATTAGCTATACCCTTTATATAACAGATACATACCTCTGTATTAGTCTGCTCTCCTAATTTAATCATTTCAAACTTCAGTTTAGGATTCCTAATTTTTCTACGTAAAAGTGCTGTATTAGTTCTCAAAGTTTCTGTAAAACCTTCTCTAGGACCTCTTACAACTGCTTCTGTATCAGGTTCCTCAACGCCTCTTGACTCCCAACCTTTAGTATCCGCTTTAAATGCTACAGTTTTGCCATCGATATATATAACAGTATCGCCCGAAAGAATATCATCTACCGTTTGTTTAAAATCACTGATAATTTTAAGGTCCCCAATGCTTAACAAGTTCTCCTTAAGTATATCTATAATAGTTTCTTTGTTTACTACTCTATTTAAATTTGATATTCTGGACTCTATCATCAATGCTTTTAAAATATTTGTATTTACAGTTTGCTTATTAGTTAATCCATCAATAAATGCAACTAGTATTTTAACTTCTGAATTTTCACCCATTACTATCTCTCGTAAAACAAAATCACTTGAATCAGAAAATATCTCTTTAAGTTTCGCTTTAACACTCTCAATAGACCTTGGTATTTTTTCAGTCTTTGTATAATACTGCGAATCTTGTGCACTATCATTTTTAGCTTTTAATACAAAATAATTTAACAATCTGGTGAAATATCTTAACACCTTAATCACCTCATAAATAATACATTTGACTCAATTATTAGTATTTCATGGAATGAAAAATATATTCAAACATAAAAAAAGCCAATCCCATTTGAATTTCTTGGGATTGCTTTAAATAATCTAAATACTTTTCATAATTATATACTTATTAAAAATGAAAATCCTTTTTGAAATCATGATTTTCTTAAATTTACATATTCTTATACTTTATCAAAATCTAAAGTCTACTTATAAAATAGTAAGCTAATTTAATATCCTTGTATTACAACATCGCCTGCACTTGGTGGCTTAATATATAGTTTTACTCCATTTGCATCTAATTTTACATCATCTAATCTCATATGAGCCTTTTGCATACCATTAATACTAACTTTAGTATTTTTAGGAATTTTAATTTTCATAAATCCAGTTTTGGACTCAAACATATATTGCCCATCATAGCTTATTGTTCTTAAATGTACACTAATGTCCCCTATTTTTGATTTAACATTTGCATTTACTAGTTTTTCTATATCTAAATTAATGTTTCCAACTTTTGTTGAAATATCAACTTTTTCACTTTGACCTTTTACTTTAATATCTCCTGTATCAGATACTAACTTAGTTTCTTTTGCCTTCTCCAAACTAGCATTTATACTTCCAATTTTCGTTTCTACATTTATCTTTTCTAATGTTGTATCTATATTTATATCTCCAATTTTAGTAGTAACGTCAATTGCCAATAATTTCTCTGGTATGCTAAGTTTTAGCTTTCCAGTTATACTATATATGCCTTCTGGCTGATTGTCACTAATAGAATTAATTTCTATTATATCCCCTTCTTTTTTTATTCTATAATCCATATTTCTGAGCATTTTCTCTACAACTTCTTTATTTTTACCTTCAACTTCATTAAATACTGCTATGTTAATTGAATTACCTTTGACTGTCTTTACTTCTACATCTGATATATTGGCATTTATTTTAAGCTTTTCACAATTAATTGCATCTACTTTTTTTTCATATGATATATTTTTTACATAACCTTTTTTAGAAGCAAAATCATTTATTTTGATATTGTTACTACAACCCACAAATAAACTAACTGCAAATATAGTTAATAAAAATAGTTTAACTATTTCTTTTACCATTAACTTACCTCCGTTTATTTTAGTTTAAAATATCATATAGCTTGTTTTTCACTTCTTTTTTTAATTTCTTTATTTTTTTCATTTCTTGTCTTATAAACATAAGTATATTTTAATATTTCTTCTAAATTATATTTCCATTTTTCACAATTAGGTTTCCCTAACCTTTTTAGATTATATGGACATCCTCCCATACACACAGGTAAAAGTTTACATTCCAAACATTCTTCATGTTCAAAAGGTACTGAAGTAAGCCAATTCACATGGTTCATAATCATTTTTTCATCTGTTAAACTTTTTATGGTTTTAATATTTCCTACTGCCATATCTTTATTTCCAACATTATTCCAACATTTATACATATATCCTTTAGGATCGATTACAAAAGAATTTATTTGATCAGCACAACAATAATTTGCTTTTATTCCAGGATAATATGGATATCTTTCAGCTTTAAATCCTTTTTCGTGTAATAATTTTTGATATTCTAAGTTTAAATCAGCATATTCTTTAGTAGTTAAACATGAATCAGAAATTGAACTACAAGCTTCAGTATAAGGAGTTATATGGCCAAAAGAAACATCTAAATTAGTAAGATTATTATCTTTTAGTATATCTAATAATTCGGGAATAAATTTTGAATTCTCTTTATCTATATTTATTCTCAATCCTACTTGCATATCTGCGTCTTTTAACTTTTTAATATTTTTTAAAATAACATCAAAAGTACCTTTTCCTGTTCTAAGAATTCTGCGATTATTATGAATATGTGGTGGACCATCAAGTGTAATTTGTGCTCCTTTAACTTTATATTTTTTAAAATTTTTAATTATCTCATCATCAATTAAATATCCATTAGTAACTATATAAGCATCATACTTACAATTATTCTCCTTGCTTATCTTAATAAACTCCTCTGATAATTCGTATATTATATCTTTCACTAATAAAGGTTCTCCACCGTACCATGTTATATGAATTTCCTTAAGTGTTTTGGCTGATTCTCTAACAAAATTTACTATTGCTTGTCTTATCTCTTGGTTCATAATATGTGTATCGAGTGTCTCATAACAATATGGACATTTAAAATTACAATTTAAAGTAGGAGCTATTGTTAATCCTAACCCATTTCTACCAAATTTACCTTGATAATGCTTAAACTTTAGCATTTTTAGTTCATCAATATAATCATGGACTATAAAATTTCCTAAAAGCATATTATCTACTAACTCTTTTTTTGCTCCTTTTAATTCCTCATATTTTATTTTTTCAACATTTTCTAATATTTCTAAAAATTCATCATTAACCTCTGCTAATCCACAGCTCATAGAATTAAATGCTAATTTATTACCATTTTCTAAATCCCATATAAAATTATATTTAGAAGCTTTCATTATCCCCCTCCTAATCCCATCTATTTATACTTATAAACTAATAAGTTATATAGTAATTACACATAGTAATCACATCTATTTACACACTCTTTAGTACAATTTTTACAATAACAATATATTCCTTCTATTCTATTTTGTGGTTTGATAATATATTTCACCTTTTCACCTCCTTAAATCAAGTATAGTTAAAAGTTTTAATATACTTTTCAACTCAAAGTTTACATTACATTTGCCTTTTTAATATATCCTGCATAAACCCCATTACTTTTTACTAACATTTCATGCTTTCCTTCCTCTAAAATAGAGCCATCTTTAAAAACAAATATTTTATCAGCACTCATTATTGTAGAAAGCCTATGTGAAATAATTATAATAGTACATTGTTTTGACAACCTTTTTATTAAATCACATATTTTCTTTTCACTTTCTGGATCTAATGCAGAAGTCGGCTCATCAAATACCATAATTAATGGCTTTCTAACTATAGCTCTAGCTATTGCAATTTTCTGTTTTTGTCCTCCAGAAAGATTAGGCATTTCATAAATCATTGTATTATAACCCTTTGGTAGTTTAATAATATCCTCGTGTATCCCTACATCTTGACAAACTTTTATAATTTCAGTATGTTTGATAGTTTTATTTCCACATCTAATATTTTCAATTATTGTTGCATTTAATAAATCTATATCTTGAGATACATAAGCTACATTACTTCTTAAAACACGTAACCCAAGAGATTTAATATTGACTCCACCAATATATATATTCCCTGATGAAGGAGAATATAGGCCTAGCAATAATTTAACTAAAGTACTCTTTCCAACCCCAGATGGTCCTACAAAAGCAACTATGCTATTTTCTTTTATACTCAAATTTATATTCTTTAATATATAATTGTTTTCATATTTGAACCATAAATCTTTTATAATTATGTCTCCTTTAAGAATATTTTTTTTGTTTTGTATAATTTTATTTTCAATTTCATCTTTATTAACTTCTTCATTTTCTAATTCTAAATATTCATATATCCTATCAAAAATAGGAATAATTTTCTGTATTCCAATATTACTATTTAATAGTTCAAGAACCGGATATATAAGCATTTGAAAATATAGTCCTAAAGCTACTACTGTTCCTAAAGTCATCCTATCTTGTATTACATATACAGTCCCTAATCCATAAATAATCGTTATAGATATAACTGTTAATGCCTCAGCTGAACTATTTAAAAATATTTCTAGATAACGGAACTTAATATTATCTTTATAAGCTTTATCTAATATCTGAGAATATTTTCCTATAAAATATTCTTCTAATTGATATACTTTCGCAGTTATTATCGAATTAGTTGCTTGCTCAATCATCGTGCAGGAATCGTCATAGTTTTTTCTTACCTCCAAAGAGATTTTTCGAAATTTTTTGCTTAAGTAAAAATTAAATATAAGAAATAGAGTGCTTATAACTAAAACTATTGATGTTATTGTTATAGATAAGTAGAACATTCCACCTAAAATGATTATTACTAAAATTATGTTTTTTATTATAACTATAAATAAATTTGTAATGAAATTACTTGCATTTCGGCTGTCATCAATAATTCTTGACACAATTGCACCTTTTTTAGCCTTATTAAAAAATTTTAAAGGTGCATACATTATTCTAGTAAACATATCTCTCCTAAGATGAAATGTAATGCTTTCAGATATCTTCATAAATAATAAGTTTTTGAAATAGCCAGTTATAGGCTGTGATATACAGACAACAAAAAAGATAGCAAGTCCATAATAAACTTTATTAATAGAATTACTAGGTAAAACTTCATCAATCAAATACCTCGAGACAATTGGTGCTGCAAAATAAGTAGCAGAATATAAAATTGTTAAAAATAACCCTACTACCTGCAATTTTGTATATGGTTTTATTACCTGAATAATTTTTTTTAAGAGTTCTTTCATATACACACCTCTTTGAAATCCAGCTTATTATTTAAATAGGTTTCACGAGTCTAGTCCTATAACTCAATAATCCAAGATACCGCAATCCTTCAATCACTCTTGAATTATGCTGAAATACATCTGCTTGCAGGTATTTAGCATCATTTTCTTTTGCCCAATTTTCTGCTGCTAAAAACAATCTTCGTGTTAATTTATAGTTTCTAAACTCTTCTTCTACAAAACAATGTAAAATATATGCATAATCATCTATAAAAAAATAAAAATCTTTTTCCTTAAGCCATATTTCAATAAATCCAATTACCTTATTTTCGCTTTCTGCTACAAAAATACAACATTTTGGATTTTTTATTGCATTTAAAAAAGTAGTTTTTTCATCCCCAAAGTCTATTTTGCCTTTATAATATGGATCTTTGCTTAACTGATCTACAGATAACTTTTTCCAAAGATCAACTATTGAATCTACATCTTCTATAGATGCTTTTCTTATTTTTGCCGACCTCACTTCCCACCTCTCCCTTTTTTTAATAACACCTATCAGAAACAATGATATTTTTAGTACAAATTCCACTTATTTTTTGCAAAATTTTTGACATAATCAATATAATTTATATATTTCAGATATATTAAATAATAGCTATTTAGCTATTTGTTTTACACAATCTACACCTATAATTTCATCTTGTAAAAAATTAGTTTTATAATTAATTTTAGAAATAATTTTTTCCAAACCATGTCTCTTAATAAGCAGTAAAACAATATACGCCGAAATTTGGTAGAAATTCGGATCATTATAACTTAAATCTAATAACGATATGCTAGCTAAATTTTTCTTCTGAATAATAGATTCATTATTGATTTGGTTAGCAAAGAACATTGCTAACCCTTCGTTTAACCATAAAGGACATCTATATCTAGTAATTTCATTAATTATAATATGAACCATTTCATGAATTACTATTTGTGAAAATGACTCAGTATGACGATTTTTCCAAATATTGTAATCTAAGATCAGGACATTATTTTTGAAATTAGTACCAATAACCCACTTAGGAAGCTCACTCCCTACATAATTAGCTAATTGATACAAGCTATCAAATACTAAAATATTAATCCTCTTATCATAACAAAATAATTGCCTTAACTGGGATATTCTAATTAAATATTTTTTTTCTTTATATAATAAAGGTAATGAACTTAAATCTTTCATACTCAATTTTAATTTTTTCATAACTATTTCCATTTTTGTTTAATTTTGCTATAATTTAATTGTAAAGGGGGAAGGTGCATAGTAGCGATATATTAGAAAATTAAATTATCTATATTATACAAAATTTATTTTATAGATTATCTTATAAAATATATCGCTACTAGCAACCCATTAAATAAGTACTTTCTTTACGTATTTATAGTTTGTTCTCCACACTTATTTTGACACTGTGTTCCACATACATAACAATATCCTTCTTTATAATCAGTAGCTGGTTTTACGATATATTTCATACTTTCACCTCCTTTCTAAGCAACTTTAAGCGTGTATAGTACATTGGTCATAGCATTTATAATCGCACTTGTTACAATAACAATAGCCATGATGAAATAAAGTATTAGGTTTAATTATAAACTTCACTAAAACTTCCCCCTTTAGCTTGTTTTATCAATGCATTGAGTTGTGCAATCATTTTGGCATTGTTCAGTGCACACATAACAATATCCTTCTTTATAATTAGTAGATGGTTTTACTATATATTTCATACTTTCACCTCCTTTCTTTTTAACTATAATTTAATTGCAATTAACTTATGCATTGTTAATGCAATGTTCTATGCAGTCATTACCACAATGAATATCGCATACTGTTTTACATGCAAAACAATATCCTAAAACTTCAGATTTCAAAGGTTTTACTATATATTTCATCTTAATTCACCTCTTTTCTTTATTCTGAAATTAAACTAAAATATCACATCCGCAATTATAAGAACAATAAGTACCTATACAATTATCGCATTGATCACATATTATACAATATCCATTTGTGAAATAAGATGTAGGAAAAACTATGTAATCCATTAACTTATCGCTCCTCTCTTTTTTAAATTATTCAAATTTATAGTTTGTACATTTTATACTATGTTCTCTATTCTCCAAATATAATAACTCTCCCTATCCATTTTCTTAAATAGCCAAATATAATGAATAAATAACCTTTTTAAAAACCTGAAAAGTAAATTTTTTAAAAGAATTGGTACTCTTCACATGGCATATCATACATAAATTTGATATAAAAATAAAATATTACATATTCTAGAAGTTCTTTTGGCTTATGAATATAAATAAGAAAAGATTATCCCTTTAAACTTCAGGGATAATCTTTTCTTTTAATTCTTCAAACTTATATCTGCTCATTAAAGCAATTTTACTTGTATTAGAAAATCTAATTTCAAAAGATCTGTTGCCTATATTTGTTATTCTTGTGATTTTATCCTTATTTACTATATAGGATTTATGGACTCTTAAAAAATTCTTTGGTAACTTGTTTTCTAGTTCATTCAACGTCTGTTTTGACAAATATTCCTTATCTCTCACATGAATTATTGTATCTTTATTTTGTTTTTCTATAAATAAAACAGTGTCTAATGGAATAAAAAATATTTCTTTTTTATTTTTTACTACTATTTTATCAGTTTTATTATTTTTCACTATTTGATTTATTAAGCTGTTTAATACTTTCATAAATTTTACAACATTAACTGGTTTGAGAATATAATCATATGGATGCACACTAAAAGAATCAATCGCATATTTTGAATATCCAGTGATAAAAATAAAATTTATATCTGGTTTAATATTTTTTATTATTTTTGCAATCTCTACTCCATTTAGTTCTTCGTTCGAACTAAGTTCAATATCTAGCAAAGCAATACTGGGGCTAAATTTTCTAATATAATTAAGAGCTTCTTCACTGTTTTGAGCTTCAAAAACTCTATATACTAATGGATTCTCTTGTACCAATTTTTTAATAAATCTTAAGGTATAACTTTCATCTTCTAAAATCAAAACATCAACCATTCAAATCATTCCTTACTTTTTAAATTTTTAGGAATGTCTGGCTCATAGAAAAACCATAAACTATTTACACTAGCACTTACTGTAGCAATAAAAGTTAGAAAAACTATAAAACTAGATATCATCAATTTATTTGCTTTTCTTAACATCCTTTTCTCCTCCTTTCTTTTAAAAAACTTAATGTTTTAAACCATTCAAAAAAGCTGTTTAATGTGTCAATAATTGCATATCCTAATGTTGTCATAAATAAAAAGCTGACTAATACACCTAAAATACTTGCAGTTGCAAAAGAAATATATAATTTTTTTATTAACATCATAACACCTATCATCCATACTACCAATACTAGTAATGTATTTCTTTTCGCTTTTATTATTTTTTTACTATTGGTAATTCTTCTTTTTTCTGTATCTGCTGGTACATACTTAATAGTCACATATAATCCAAATAAAATTACCAATAATAATAAAATCATTAATATATCACTTGAAATATTTATCTTTGACAATTTTCCAATCATAAGAAAAATAATAATACTTAATGACAAACACCCAAGATATGTATCTAAATGTGCACCCCCTCCAATAATCCTAAAGGTAACAAAATTTAAAATGCATATAAAAGTAGTATCAAAAATTTGCAGCATTAATGATAATATTACAGTCATAAAAATCTTTATAATTGTTCTAACTGCAATTTCCATTCCATATGCTAAAATTTCTATATCAGTTTTTTCAGACTCTGATTGATTCTTTAAAAAACTTGCTATTTTTATAGAAAATCTCTTAATCAACCTTATCACCACTTTTAAAAGGTAAATGTACTATAAAAACTGTCCTTTTATCTGATATTACTTCAATCCAACCATTATACTTTTTTACTATATTACTTACAATATACAATCCAAAACCACGTCCTATAGATTTTTTAGTCGAATAACCCGCAGTAAATATTTTTTCTTTTTCAATAATTTTAGGCCCATTATTATATACATATATTACATGCTCATTATTATCAAATTTTATTTCTAAACCAACTTTTCTATTCTTTTCTTCTTCAAGAACTGCCTCAAATGCATTATCAATAAGATTCCCTAATATACTACATAAATCCCAAGAAGAGATTTCCAATTTCCTTAAGTCGCATTTTATAGCAAAATCAAAGTTTATTCTTTTAGACTCTGCAACTTTAATTTTGCTATTTAACAATGCTGTTAAAGCAGGATTGTTTTTAATAACAATAATATCATTTCTATCATTTTTATATTTTTCAGATATACCATCTATATATTGTTTAGCACTACTTATCTCATCTAAATAAAGCATGGCTTGCAGTGTTTGAATATGTCTTGTATGCTCATGTTGCTGCATTTGCAAAGTTAATATCAATTTTTCTACTT
Source organism: Caloranaerobacter ferrireducens (assembly GCF_001730685.1). Taxonomy (NCBI): domain Bacteria; kingdom Bacillati; phylum Bacillota; class Tissierellia; order Tissierellales; family Thermohalobacteraceae; genus Caloranaerobacter; species Caloranaerobacter ferrireducens. The sequence continues at coordinate 88,221 of NZ_MDJR01000004.1, forward strand.
GGTCTAAATGTAACTTAAGAAAATTTATTTCCGTTTTTTTTCTTATTTCATCTCCAAGTCCTCTTATTACATATAATACTGAAACTGTCAAAGTCAAAATTATTAAATCTACAAATAACAAAACACTCTTTATTTTACCTAAAGTCTCAATAGCATAAATAAATTGATTAATAAAAATAAATAAGCATTGTGCAAGAATTAATAGAATAGCTAAAATATTTTTATCTATGTTCAAAGCTATCAACCCTTGCCATAGACTTTAAATCTATAAGATAAATAGACTTTTTCTTTATAAATATATAAAATAAAAACATTATAACTAAACATGGTAAAAAATATATAATTGCTAAAATAGGCTTTTCTGCTACATTCGATATATTTCTTCCAGTTACAGAAAGAAGAAAAAGAGATATTGTATTTTGTAAAAATCCTGATATTAATGCCCCCAATAAAACACCAACTAAAGAATAAACGAACTTAATCCTTTCAATCAAAACTACAATAATAACTGTAAAAATAATAATTAATAATGTATGCAATCCAAATACTTTAACAACTTTTCTAATAAAATAAGCAAAAATAGCTGATATAATAGATATTATTAAAATATTTTTATTATTTATTTCTATGTTGCAAAGTTTAAACCCTAATTTTATAACAAAGAATAATTCAGGTATACTCTGAAAAAAAACAACATACCAAGGTATTGAAAACATTTTAACCTCACCCCATAAAACAATCGTTTGATTTTTTGTATTTTTCTGATAATTTTATTATATAAAAAGCCAATTGCAAAATATGTCGAAATATATAATTCAAAAAATATTTTTATTATACAAAAAAGATTAAAGCCAATCTCATTCCGAGATTGACTTTAACCTCTTACTCTACCTTAAATCTATCCATTTCTTCTTCTAAGCTCATTGCCAATCCACTTAACTTATCTGCTGCTTTAGCAACTTCCTCTATAGCTGAAGCTTGCTGCTGCATTGATGCACTTACCTGCTCTGATGAAGCTGCTGTCTGTTCTGCCACAGCAGAAATACTGCTTATAGAATCTACAATTAAGTCTTTATCTCTATTTATTCCATTTACAAATTCATACAAGGTTTCAATTTTTCCTGTTATTTTTTCTATAGATTCAGATATAAGCTCAAACGCTTTATTAACTTCAAATACATTTTGAGACTGTTCTTCTGATCTAACTTTAACTTCTTTCATTATTTCAACTGTATTCTTACTCTCTTTTTGAATTTCAGTTATAATCTCTTTAATTCTATCTGCTGCACTGCCAGAATCTTCAGCAAGTTTCCTTATCTCATCTGCAACAACTGCAAATCCCTTTCCATGTTCACCCGCTCTAGCGGCCTCAATTGAAGCATTTAATGCTAAAAGATTAGTCTGTTCAGAAATTGAAGTTATAGTATCTAGGATATCTCCGATATTTTTAGTCTTATTATCTAATTCTATAATCGCTCTTTCAATTCTCTTAATTGATTCATCATTCTCCTTTGTCTTATCCTTAAGCATTTCGACCAAATCTATACTAGAAGTATTTACATCCATTATCTCCTTAGCTGAATTTAACATTTCATCTGCACTTGTATTTAGTTCAACAATTTTTTCAGCTAAACCATTTACTATTTTAACTCCTTTTTCAGTATCTGCAGCCTGCTCTGTCGCACCATTTGCAATTTCTTCTACAGCACTTGTAACTTCTTCTGCAGAAGCACTTACTTCTTCAGCAGTAGCAGCTAAATTCTGTGAAGCTGAAGTAACTTCATTTACTACTTCCTTAACATTTCTTATCAATTTACTCAATTCTAATGTAGTAATATTGAAATTCTCTGCAAGTTCACCAATCTCATCTTTAGACTTCACATTACATTTTGCAGTTAAATCTCCATTCTTTATTTTCCTCATTTCAGCAACCAAAGACTTAATTGGTTTAGTTATAGATTTTGATAATAAGTAAGAAGCTACAATCCCTACTAATAGGAAAATTCCACCAAATAACAATGTATTTCTTAAAATGAGCATAACATTTTCTTTTATTTCGTTAACATACATAACTACAAGTATTCTCCAACCTAATCTATCAACAGTTGTGTATACAGCAAACTTGTCATACAGTTTTCCATTTTCCTCAAACTTATAATCCACAACACCTTCTTTATTCTTATTCATCGCCTCTACTATTTCTTTAACAGGTACTGGTTTACCAATCAGTTCTCTATTTTTATGAGTCATGATTTTTCCATTCTTGTCCATTAAAACTGGGTATCCTTTTTTCCCAACTTGAATATTATTTACCATATTAGCTAATGTATCAAGAGAAATATCTATAGCTAATACTCCTACAAATTCATTAAAACCTGACTTGTTGTATATTGGTATTGCAGCAGAAACAACAAGCTCTCCAGTACTGTCATCTATATATGGATCTGTCCATGTTAACTTCTTATTTGCTACAGCCTGTTTATACCAAGGTCTTACAGTAGGGTCAAATCCTTCACTTAACTTTACCTCGGGATACAAATACATTTTTCCATCTTTTGTACCTAAATAAATGTTTTTTATATCTTTATGAGCTTTCATATAGCCTTCAAAGCTCTTAATCATTCTATCAATACTATCAGGATCAGAAATAGCTTTTTGCACATTTTGATCATGGCTCATTGTAATAAAACTTTCTTCAATTCCGTTTAAGTAATTATCTACCGTTGATTCTACTTGTTTTACTAACTGAAAAGTTGTAGATTTTAATTCTTTTTCTAATATTTCAACTGATCTTAAATAAGACATTATTCCAAATCCAGACATCAACAAAGCTATGATTATAATATACATAAAAGTTATTTTAAAACCCAATCCATATCTTCTTTTTCTCTTGTTCTTCATAAAACTTACCCCCTTTTGAATATATTTTGTATTTCAAGTTTCGACAAAAAATTATATATTCCTTCTTTTTTTTGCATAAAAAAAGGAACATCATGTTCCTAAACCATTAATAAATCTATAAATAAGACTAAAGTACTAATAAGCTTTAAGTAACTTATTCACTCATTTTTTCTTTTAACATATATGATAACGTAAATAAACTTTCATTTAAATGAACATTTTCAACAACAACATCTTCAGGAACTCTTAAATCAGCAGGTGCAAAGTTCCAAATTCCTTTCACACCGCTATTTACTAATTTATCTGCTATTTCTTGACTAACAACCTTAGGTGTACAAATTATTCCTATCTCTATTTGATTTTCTTTAACAAAATCCTCTAATTCTTTAACATCCCTAACTTTTATACCTCTTATTTCTGTTCCTATGACTCTAGGATCTGCATCGAATATAGCCTGAACCTTAAAACCTTCTTCTTCAAAGGAACGGTAATTAGCTATTGCATGCCCCAAATTACCAGCTCCTATTATTACAGTCTTATATACTCTATCAAGACCCAATATTTTTCCTAATTGAGTATGTAAATCTTCAACATTATAACCATATCCTTGTTGGCCAAAGCCACCAAAGTTATTTAAGTCCTGTCTAATCTGTGATGCAGTAAATCCTGTAAGTTGACTTAACTGCTGAGATGAAATTCTTTTTACATCACTCTCCATTAGTTCTCCAAGATATCTATAATACTTTGGTAGTCTTCTTATAACAGCCATTGACACTTTATTACCTTTTTTCATTTTTCTACCCCTCACTTTAAGAAATTTAAAATTTAAAATTTAAAATTCAAAATTTAAAATTATTATTAAAAGCATATTTTTAATATGGTGTTTATCAAGAACGCCCATGCTTATCACTATAGAATTTGTTTAAATTGTACCCATTTTTTCTATTTACTTTAATTTTTCATAAAACTTCTGGCATTACATTTTGTTAATTATAGACATATTGTACCATTTTGCCAATATTCTGTCAAACTCTTCACATCTGCACTATATTATTTAAACAGTTGCTTTTAAAATTTATGAAAAATAAAGCGAATTCTTGTAAGATTTTGGTTAGATAGCTACAGAATTAAACAATCCTCTTTACTATTATTTTATAATATTAATAATTAACTTTAAAGTAAAACATTATACAGTAAAACTAATATAACCCCTAAGTTTACTGCATCAGTTTTATGGTTTATCTTATATCCTTTTTCTGTTAAAATTATATACAAAGTGTAATTTAGCATAAATCAAAGGAGTTGTCATTATGATTGTATTATCATGCAGTAATTTATCTAAATCATATGTTGCCAATAAAATCTTAAACAATATATCATTTACTATAAATAGTGGAGAAAAAATAGGTTTAGTTGGTCTGAATGGTACAGGTAAATCTACGCTATTTAAAATACTAGCTGGTAAATTAAGTAAAGATTCAGGAGAAATTTATATAGCTAAAGACCATAAAATAGGATACCTTGAACAAAATACACAAGTCGAAAGTAATAGTACAGTATTTGAAGAAACTTTAAAAGTCTTTAAACAACTCATTGATATGGAAAAAAAATTAAGGAATTTAGAAGAAGAAATAAGTGTTGAAAGTAAAAATGGTTCATCAACAAAACTGCAAAATTTAATGGACCTTTACTCAAAATTGATGGAAGAATTCACTAACAAAAATGGATATGGTTATAAAAGTGAGATAAAAGGAGTTTTAAAAGGTTTGGGCTTTACTGAAGACGAATTTGATAAACCTGTAAACAAGTTAAGTGGAGGTCAAAAAACTAGAATTTCTCTAGCAAAATTATTGCTTGAGAAACCTGACATCTTACTTTTAGACGAGCCAACAAACCATCTTGACATAGAAGCTATAGGCTGGCTTGAAAAGTTTATAAAAGACTATAAAGGAACTGCAATAATAATTTCTCACGATAGATATTTTCTAGACTCTATTGCAAATAGAATATTTCTAATCGAAAATTCTACACTTAAATCATACAATGGAAATTACTCAACCTTTATGAAAAAAAGAAAAAAAGAAAGGAAGCTCCTACAAAAAAAATATGAAGAACAACAAAAAGAAATTAAAAGACAAGAAGAAATTATTAGTAGATTTATGTCGTATGGTGGTAAACGGTATATAAGACAAGCACAAAGCAGACAAAAAATGCTTGATAAAATGAAAAAAATCGACAAACCTATACAAGATCGAAAAAAAACTAAAATAGTTTTTGAGCCTAAAATTAAAAGTGGTTATGAAGTTATTAAAGTAAAAGATTTATCCATGAGTTTTGGTGATTTCAAGCTTTTTAAAGATTTAAGCTTTTCTATATACAGAGGAGAAAAAGTAGGACTTATCGGTCCTAATGGTATCGGAAAAACAACATTATTCAAAATTATTTTAAGCGAAATAAATCCAACAAGTGGTGAAATAACTCTAGGCCATCATGTAAATATAGGTTATTATGATCAGGAACAATCAAACCTTAACTTAGAAAAAACTATTGTAGATGAAATCTGGGATGAAAACCCTGATTTTGACCATTATCAAATAAGATCTATCCTTGCAAAATTCTTATTTCAAGGAGATGATATTTTCAAAGAAATTAGCACTCTGAGTGGTGGGGAAAAAAGTCGCCTAGCCCTACTAAAATTAATGCTGTCTAAAGCAAATTTTCTTCTAATGGACGAACCTACTAATCACCTCGACATAGATTCCAAAGAAGTTTTAGAAGATGCTCTTAAGGATTATGAAGGAACACTACTTGTCATATCTCATGACAGATATTTCTTAAATAAAGTAACAGATAAAATATTAGAACTAAGTAGTGAAGGAATCAAAGAATATCTTGGTAATTATGATTATTATTTAGATAAGAAAAAGGCTAATGAAGCTCAAGAAGAAATTTTCAATGATAAAACTAAAACTCAAATTAAAGCAGAAAGAAAGAAATTAAAAGAACAGAAGAAAAAAGAGAAAAAACTTAGAGAAAAAATTAAAAATTTAGAATCTAGAATTAGTCAATACGAAGAAAAAATATCTGAGCTAGAAGAATATATGTGCAAGCCTGAAGTCTTTAATGATCCAACTAAAAGTATAGAAATTAGCATGGAAGCTAATAGTTTAAAAAAGGAACTTGAAGAACTTTATGATGAATGGATGGAATTAACTGAAAATAATGTATAAACCCAGATTTAATTTGTTGACAAAATAAATTCTTATGAAAATAACACTCATACGAAAAAATTTAGAAAAAACTTAAGGCTCAAATTTTTTGAAAATCCTAACGCTTACAATGAGTCGTCCTGACTCTGTAAGCTGGCTTAGCGTCCATGCTAAGCCCACGGATTTTCTTTAAATTTTCACCTAGTTTTTTCACTAAATTCTTTCAAGTATTCGCTTTTATTTTCATAATTTTTTCAAGTATAAGTTTATTGATAATCCAGATTCAATTTTAAATTGACATATTAAACTATATATTGTATGATTTAATTGTCAACTTAATATAATGTTAAGTTGACAATTATTTTTTTAATGGGAGGTATTAATATGTCAACGAGAAACTTAGTCTTTTCAGCTATGTTTGCTGCACTAACTGCAGTATGTGCTCAAATATTTATTAACTTACCTTTTACACCTATTCCTGTCACTCTACAAGTTTTAGCTGTATTCTTATCAGGGATTATATTAGGTGACAGAATGGGAGCTTTATCCCAATTAGTTTACTTATTTATAGGTGCAATTGGCATTCCTGTATTTGCTGGCTTTTCTGGTGGTTTGCAAGTATTAGTTGGGTATACAGGAGGTTTTTTAATTGCTTTTCCTATAGCTAGCTTTGTAATAGGAAAAATAGTTAATTCTTTCAGTAAGACTTCTCCAAAACTAAACTTAGCTGTAAATACTTTAGCTATGATAATAGGACTAATTATTATTTACTTAATGGGAGCAACTCAATACGCAATAATTGCTAAAGTTAGCTTTATTAATTCATTAAGTGTAACTGTATTACCTTTTATCTTTGCAGACTTACTTAAATTAATTGCTGCTGTTTTAATAGCTGAACCTGTTAAAAAAGCTTTAAAAAATGCAAAGTTGATATAGGATTAGGTGCTAGGTGTGGACAAGGTGCAAATTATGTCAACATTCTACAGTGCAACTTGTCCACATTTTTTACCTTACGCTGCTTAAAATTTTTATTTTATCCAAATAATCCACAAAAAATTCACATTATCCACATAGTTGTCCACATTTATATATTAAGTCAGTAACAAATTTATATTTATTTTCCACATTATCCACAATTATTTGTTGAAATAGAAAGTACGTTCTGTGGACAAGCTGTGTCTAATTATTAGTAATAATGTCGAAATAATATTTGTATTTAGTTAACATAAATATATCTACATAATTTAATATTTTTTGTCTCCAAGTTTAAGATTAGGTACTGCATTTAAGCGCAAATCAGCTCTATACCCTTTTAAATAGTCATAATATGCGGCACACCCAATCATTGCTGCATTATCTGTACATAATTTTTTTGATGGATATCTTAATTCTAATCCCTCTTCAATACATCTTTTACTTATAAGATTTCTTAATCCTTCATTTGCTGCTACACCACCAGCTAAAGCAACTACATTAACTCCTTTATCCTTAGCTGCTTTTATCGTCTTTTCTACCAAAACCTCTATAACAGATTGCTGGAAACTAGCTGCTACATCTTCTACTACTATTTCTATACCTTTTTGTTTAGAGTTGTTTAAATAATTTAACACAGCAGATTTCAATCCACTAAAGCTAAAATCAAAACTCCTATCATCTAAATATACTCTAGGAAAATCAATAGCGTTTTTATTCCCTATTGCAGCTAATTTATCTATAATAGGACCTCCTGGATATCCAAGCCCCAATGCTCTTGCAACCTTATCAAATGCCTCACCAGCAGCATCATCTCTCGTTTTACCGATTACTTCATATTCGCCGTAATCTTTAACTAAAACTAAGTGTGTATGCCCCCCTGACACAACTAAACAAACAAATGGAGGCTTTAGCTCTTTATCTTCTATAAAATTAGCACATATATGTCCTTCAATATGATTTACTCCTACTAAAGGTATATTCTTCCCAAAGGCTATGGCTTTAGCCGTAGATACCCCAACTAGTAAAGCTCCAACTAGTCCTGGACCGTATGTAACTCCTATATTATCTATATCATCAAATGTAACATTAGCTTCATCTAAAGCTTCTTGAATAATTATATTAATACTTTCAATATGCTTTCTTGAAGCAACTTCTGGAACAACTCCACCAAATTTTTTATGTATCTCTATTTGAGAAGAAATAATGTTAGATAATACTTCTCTACCATTCTTTACAACAGAAACAGATGTCTCATCACATGAAGTCTCTATAGCTAAAGTTATTATATCTTTCATGCTTTCCAAATTTTATCCCTCCTTCTTTTCATATATGGTATATTATAACCTAATGTTCGCTTTTCGTCATTCGCTATTCGTTTTTCTAAAGTTTATAGTCAATGATTATTGTGAATTATCAATTGTAAATTTAAACAAAATCTTCAATTTTAATGAATTTAGGTAGATTTTCCCCATATCCGTAAACAGAAATTATATTTAAATTTATCTACAGTTTAATAAGGAAAATAATTTCCTATGAATTATAAAAAGTCGAATGACGAACGACGAATAGCTATAAGCCATACATATATATTAACCAATAAACCAATACTAAATATATATCTTATTTAGGAGTGTAAGATATGGAAAAGAAAAAATCTATTTATAATAGAATTTCAGAAGCTAACATTCTGCCTGATGGACTATTAAAAGAAGTTAGCTATGATGATTTGGCTTTAGCAATAATTGCTAAGAACAGACCATTAGCTTCAAAAAATGAAGAGAAAAACTTAAAATAATTTGGGGCACCATACGGTGCCCTTAATCTAATTTTGAGTCTAGATTAGATAAAATCTCATCCACTAAATTAATATCACATTTATTGTCACTAGTAAAATGTTCACAATTTACGCAGCTTTTATTCCTATCGTCAGTTACTGCTGTAGAGCTCATCATAGAAGCTCCTTTTGGTCTATATTGACTACAGTTTTGAGCCACCATTTTTAATTGTTCTCTGCTGGCCATCCGTCACCCTCCTTTTATCTTTTGCACTTATTATTTCAAATATATATTATTATTATTCATTTTGTAGATTGTGACGGTTTAATAATTACATCGGAGCTTTCAAAGTTGATAACCCTCCGATTATTAATAACCAAGTTATCCAAGGCAATAATACTGCCAAAGTAGATTTTTTTCTTGGTATTCCATATACTTGAGAAATACCTATAATAGCTAATATTTGATACCAAATTATAAATATATCAATTTGAGATAATATGCTGTATAGTAACCCACCAGTCATTGATTCTGGCAACAGTACTGCAAAATTAATAAGTACCTCAAATTTCCCTATTATTAAAGAAATAATAGTTACAATAACCTGACCTAATAATACAGGTATAAAAGCATGTGAAATAACAGAAAAAGCATTTTTAAATTTTCCATCTCCTCCAAAAACAGATGCAAGCCCATTAGTTAAAAAGCTCTTAAATACCCAAACAACTATAGGCGTAACAGCCATCGCAATTACTGATATATATACCTGTGTATTAACTAAGCCTTCTAAATTTGGTACTTCTGTGCCCTGTTTTGCTAACTGTTCCATCATCTTACTACTTAAAAATTCCCTATAACTGTCTAATCTTAATAATATTAGCAGCATCATTCCAATACTAACTAATAATATTGGAAATAAAACTTTAGGATACTCTCTTAAATTATCAAATAGTTTAACAGGATTTGTAAATACGTACTTTAACCTTTCCCACCAAGTAAATGGTTTAGTTTCATTAACGTCCTCATTTATAATTTCGTTATTGTTTTGATTTAAATTTTCAGTCATAATCCCACTCCTTTTTAATTATAGTCATTCGCCATTCGCTATTCGTCAAATTAGAAAGCGAAAAGCAAAAAATTATTACCAAATTCATTCAAATATCTTATTCGTATCTTAATGCTTCTATTGGGTCAAGTTTTGCAGCCTTATTAGCTGGATATATTCCAAAGAATATTCCAACACCAGCAGAAAACAATACCGCTATTAAAACAGTAACTATTGATACTGTTGGTGGTAACCCCATTGAAATAGCAATAACATTTGCAATAATTAAACCTAAAATCGTTCCTATTAAACCACCTATACCTGATATGATCATAGCTTCAACTAAAAACTGCATGAGAATATCCTTTCGTCTAGCACCTATAGCCTTTCTTATACCTATCTCCCTTGTCCTCTCTGTTACAGATACAAGCATTATGTTCATTACACCAATTCCACCAACTAATAAAGATATCGCTGCTATCGCTCCCACAACCTTTGATAAAATTCCTAATACATTATCCATAATCTGCATTTGCTGTTTTGCACTCTGGCTCCTGTAATAATCGTTACCTGAATTTCTATGACGCCTTTCTACAAGCTTTATTATATCCTTAGAAACTTTCTCAATTTTGCTGCTATCCGCCATATTTACTTCAATAGCCCAGTACCTATTACCATAACCTAATTTTTTCATATATGTTACAGGCAAATATATATTTGTAGGTATTTCTTGACCAAATCTTTCAGCTAACTTCTCAAATGAAGATGCTTGAGATTCATATATCCCAACTATTGTAAATGAAATTTTCGAGTACCCAGTATCTACAAGAATTTTCTCTCCTATTACATCAGTTCTCTTAAAAATTTTCATTGCAAGTTCTTTGTCTATTACTCCAACACTTCTTTTTCCTTTTATATCTGATGTTAGTAAAAATCTTCCATCGACAATATCTATGCTCTCAATTTTATTGTAGTCTTCATTTACTCCATATAGTGTAACTGAAGCTGTTTCTCTACCTTTATTTGCCTTACCATTAATATTAAAATTGGGAGATATCGCCTTTATATCATCTTTAAATACTCTTTTAATATCTTCAATATCACCATCATCAAAACGATCTCTATACCTTGGATTTGCACTCCAATTCATCCAAAAAATAACTCTATTCGTACCAAATTTTTCAAATTCACTTCCAATTTTCGCTTGACTGCCTTGACCTAAAGACACAATAGCAATTACAGATGTGATACCTATTATTATTCCCAGCATTGTTAAAAATGAACGCATTTTATTAGCCCAGAGGCTAGAAAGTGCAACTTTTACGCTTTCTAAAAAATTCATATTATCACCTCTTCTCTTATCCTCATATTAAAAAGCTTATTTAAGCTTCCTATCTTCTACAACCACTCCATCCCTGAATGTAACAACTCTTTTAGCCTTCTGAGCTATATCTGCTTCATGAGTTACAATAATTATGGTTACTCCTTCTTCATTGAGATTTTTAAAAATATCCATAATTTCTTCTCCAGATTTTGTATCTAAGTTACCTGTCGGCTCATCAGCCAATATTATTGCTGGGTTGTTAACCAAAGCTCTAGCTATAGCAACTCTCTGTCTTTGTCCTCCAGACAATTCGTTAGGTTTGTGATCTATTCTATCTCCAAGTCCAACTTTTTCTAACAATTCTATAGCTCTCTTTCTTCTTTCTTTAGCTGGAACCCCTGCATACATCATTGGGAGCTCAACATTTTTTAGTGCAGTTGTTCTTGGTAGTAAATTAAATGCTTGAAATACAAAACCTATCTTCTTATTTCTTATCGAAGCTAATTCATCATCATTTAAGCCTTGAATGCTTACTCCATCTAATACATATTTGCCTTTTGTTGGCTTATCTAAACATCCAATTATATTCATTAAAGTCGATTTTCCAGAACCTGACGGACCCATAATAGCCACAAATTCTTCTTTTTCAATACTAAAACTAACATCCTTTAATGCAGTAACAGAAATATCTCCCATTTTATAGATCTTAGTCAAGCCCTCTAACTTAATCATTTCTTATCACCTTTCAGTATATTAACATCCATTCCATCCTTTATTTTTTCACTAGGATTTAGTATAACTTGGTCCCCTTCTTTTAAATCTTTAGAAATTATTTCTACTTTTAAGTCCCCTTCAACACCTATCAAAACTGGTATTTCTACTGCTTTACCTTCTTCTACTTTAAATACAACTATACTTCCATCTTTCTTATGATATAAAGCTTCATATGGAACTACTAAAGCATCTTTTTTATTTGCAGTATTAATAGAAACATCTGCTGAAAAACCTGGCTTTATCTTTTCATTAGGATTTAATATATCAATCTTTATTTTTACATTTGTTTCAATACCTCTTCCTGTATTCATTTCAGTTGCTATAGGTGCTATATATGAAACTTTACCTTTATATTCCTGATTTTTAAACGCTTCTCCAGTTATTTTAACTTCTTGCCCTAATTTTATATCATTTACATCGTATTCACTAATATTTACTTCAATCTCCAAATCACTTACATCATCAATAACAAACAAAGGTGAAGCTGTATTAGCTGGTATACCAAGCTTAGCACTTGAATAAACAATAACTCCATCTATTGGGCTTTTTATTATACATTTACTAAGAGCTTCTTTTTGGTTATTTAAATTTAACTCTTGTAACTCAATTCTCTTTCTTTGATTTTCTATATTTTTAGTTTTGTTTGCATCTTCTAACTGTTTCTGAGCTAATTCGAAACTAATCTTAGCCACAGTTAGTGCTGACTCATCAGCATCTAATTGTGCTTTGCTTATCGCCCCTGCATTATATAATTTAACAGAATTCTGATATTTCTTTTGAGCACTTTCATAATTTAATTTTGCATTTTCTAAATTCTTCTCGAGTTGAAAAGTATCTGTACCTTCAAGCATATCCTTTAAAACCTGTTTTTCTATTTCCAAATTGATTTCTGCAGTCCTTATCTTAAATTCAATATCCTCTGTATCTAACTTTGCTAGTATTTGGCCTTTAGATACTCTATCCCCTTCTTTAGCTAATATTTCTTTTATCGTATATGGAAGTGTTGTTACTACATTTCTCTGATTTTTAGATTTTATAGTACCATCTGAAATTATTGTTGAAGATATATCCTCTTTAGATACTTCAACTACTTTTACAAAAGCTCCTTTTTTATCTTCCTTTTTTGCTGCTTTATATGCTCCTATCCCTATTATTACTATTCCTAAAATAACTAATAAAGAAATTGCTAAAATCTTTTTTCTCTTTGCCATATAAAAACCCCCAGTCTATTTAAATATATTTATCACTCCCATTTTAAATACTAATTTTACTCTAATTCTACAAACTCCTTCAATTTCCTGCCAAAACATTGAATTTAATGAAATAATATGTACAAAATAAATTTGAGATGCGATAAAATCACATCTCTTTCCACATTATTATTGCATCTTCTTTTGTATCAGAATAGTAACCCGGCCTTATACCGCACTCTTTAAAGCCAAATTTTTTATACAAAGACTGAGCTATCTTATTTGATTTTCTAACCTCTAAAGTCATCCTATTTATTCCTCTTTCTCTGCAAATCTTAATAAGACCCTCTACTAATAAATTTCCTATTCCTAGTCCTCTAAAATTAGGATGAACAGCTATATTTGTTATATGCCCCTCATCTACAATAAGCCAAATGCCACCATAACCTACTACCTTCCCCTCAATAGAAGCTACTATAAGCTTAGCAAGCTTATTCTGATTAACTTCTTTTATAAAAGCATCTCTCGACCATGGCGTTTTAAATGACTTTTTTTCTATATCAAGAACTTCATCAATATCTTCTTCTGTCATATCTCTAATTATGATCTTACTCATTTTTTTCACCACAACACTTAATTTTCTCTTCATACTCCCTCTGAGCTTGGGACTTTCTAAGATAATCAGGAACTAAGTCAAAAAAGCTTTCTAGTTTTCCTTCTTTTGCCCTTGATAGTGCTAATTCTGCAACTGACGATGCTCTTGCCATATTTGCAGATTTCGGTGCAAATAATACTTTCTCTCCTAAAACCTCAAGTATTCTCTGCCTGTAAACTAATGTACCATCTCCATTAACAATAATACTTTCATCTCTTTCTTTTAAAATATCCATAAGTTCATCTAACTCTATTGTGTCTGCTTTTTGTATAACACAAAGACTACCATTTTCCCATTTGTAAATTCCAGTAAATACTCTATCCCTTCTAGCATCTATCATTGGTACAATAATCCCCTCAGAATAAGGTAAATTAAATGCTAGAGCATCTAATGTAGGTATACCAATAACTGGCTTATTCAAAACATGAGCTAAACTCTTTATAGTTGCTACTCCAATTCTTAAACCTGTAAATGAACCTGGTCCGATTGATACTGCAAAAATATCTATATCCTCTGGTTTTAATTCACTATTTTCTAAAATTTCTTTTATTATAGGCATTATTTTCTGAGAATGAGTTCTTTTATTATTTAATATATACTCACCGATCAATTTATCTTCATCAAGTATAGCACAAGTTGCAACAATACTAGACGTATCTACCGCAAGTATCTTCACTATTTGATCAACTCCTTAACAATTTCTTCATATCGTTTCCCTTTAGCTTCTATTATTATTTCTCTTTCGTTAAATTCTTTTCCTCTTTTTATAGTAATATCTAATCTTTCTAAAGGTAGTATATCTTCTATTATACTAGCCCATTCAATGATAGTAACTCCTTCTGAATATATATATTCTTCAAATCCTAAATCATACATCTCATCTATATCGTCTATCCTATATACATCAAAATGATATACTGGATATCTTCCCTCATATTCATTAATCAATGTAAAAGTAGGACTAGTAACATAATCTTTAACATCAAGTCCTTTAGCTATTGATTGTGTTAATGTTGTTTTTCCCGCTCCTAAATCACCATTTAAACACAAAACATCCCCACTTTTTAAAAGTGTTCCTAATTTATATCCAAAAAAATTAGTTTCTTCAGGACTGTTTGTTTTTATCTTAACCATAATTTCATCCTTCCTTATTTTCATTCCCTCATCTTATGTATCATAGTAACAAATAATTGTAAAGTCTATCTGCTAATTTTTTGTATGAATTCTGCAATTCTATTTAATCCTTCTGTTAACGTATCTATACTACATGCATAAGAAATCCTTATATAATCATCCATTCCAAAAGCTATGCCAGGTACAACAGCTACCTTACTTTCTTCAAGTAATCTGTCTGCGAAATGAATAGAAAAACTCCCATCATAATTCATATTTTGCTTTAATTGCGAAATGTCGATAAATAAGTAAAAAGCTCCTTCAGGATAAATAAATGATAATGGTTTTATTTTATTTAATATTGAAACTATCCTATCTCTACGACTTTTATAAACCTTAACCATCTCATTTATTTCTTCTTCACAATAAGATAGTGCTCCGAATGCTGCCCATTGTGATATTGTTGAAGGATGAGAAACTAAATGCCCTTGTATAGTAGAAATAGCTTTGGCTATTTCTTTATTAGAAGCTGAATATCCTACTCTCCATCCAGTCATAGAAGCTGATTTAGAAAGTCCATTTATAGTTATTGTTATATCTTTAGCTTCCTTAGAAATAGCAGCAATACTTTTATAATCGTCAATATAGCGTATCTTTTCATATATTTCATCTGAAATTATATATATATTGTTCTCTAAACAAAACTTAACTATAGGAATTAACTCTTTTTCTCTATATATACTTCCAGCTGGATTTGATGGATTCGAAATTATTATCGCCTTTGTCCTTGAACTTTGAGCCTCTTTCAATTCTTCAACTGTAACCTTGAAATTGTTAGATTTATCTGTTTCTACAAATACAGGTTTTCCTCCTACCAATTTAACCATCTCAGGATAACTTACCCAATATGGCTTAGGTATAAGCACCTCGTCCCCTTCATCTAACAAAGCTAATAATGAATTAGTTATAGAATGTTTAGCTCCACTAGACACAACTATCTCATCAACTTCATAATTGATTCCATTTTCAGTCCAAAGTTTGTTTTGAATAACTTTTTTTAGTTCCTTTAAACCTGAAGCGGAGTCATATTTTGTTTTATTATTATGTATAGCCTTAATCGCTTCTTCTTTCGCTTTATCTGGAGTAAAAAAATCTGGTTCTCCAATACTTAGATTAATTATGTCTAGACCTTCTTCTCTAAGTTTTTGAACCTTATTACTTATACCAATTGTAAATGACGGAGTAATATTGTTTAATCTTTTAGATAGCATCTACTCTCTCCCCTTTATATTGTTCTTTATCACCATATATTTTTATTATAATCCATAGGAAATTATATTCCTATTAATTTTAAAGATAATTTTAAATATAATTTCCGTAGTTCGTTATTCGCTACTCGTCATTCGCTATTCGTCAAAAAAATGTAAAATCGAGGGCTATGCCCTCGATTCTCAATTACTTGTGTAAAATTGGTGATATTTTCTTATACAATACGATCGTAGCCAATGATACAATTATCCCTTTTAATAAATTGAAAGGAACTATTGCAAATAAGATAAAAGTTTTATAGTCAGCAACAAATTTATTAACTTTGGCACCCATTTCAACAAAAGCATCTATCGGAGCACCAAACAGTTTTGCATAAAACGGTATTAAGAAGTAATAATTTGATAAAGAAGCTACAAGCGTCATCATTACAGTCCCTATAACCATACCTAAAACTGCATTTTTAAATGTTTTTTTCTTAAGATAGATATAACTTGCAGTATAAACTAATACGCTTCCTACTAAGAAATTGGCTAACTCTCCAACTCCCATAGTTACAGTTCCTTTAATTACAAGATGAAGTATATTTTTAACAAATTCAATTATAACTCCAGCCATAGGACCTAATGCAAAAGCTCCTATTAAAGCAGGTATATCACTTAAGTCAATCTTTAGAAACTCTGGTGTAAACCATAAAGGTACTTCAATATACATAATAAGAAATGCAAGTACTGATAAAACAGATATTTTAGTAAGCATTCTAGTATTAAGTCTTTCTTTTAGTGTTAACATGATACCCCTCCATTATATTTTTTCTTTTTTCACGGGAGGATTAGTAACAAAATCCTCAATTTTAAAACAACAAGGATGATTTTGTTGAAATCCATAAACGGAAATTATATTGTTAATTATCCACGATTTAATAAAGTATATAATTTCCTATGAATTATAAATTAAAAGCTCCTGAAGACGATCTTCAGGAGCATACATACACAACAATTGTACTAATCTTCTCCCATCCAGACTTTAACTGTCGGCCCTGGAATCTCACCAGGTCAACTGCAATGCAGCTCGCGGGCTATACCGCCGGTCGGGAATTTCACCCTGCCCTGAAGACTAGAAAGAAATATATTTAATTCTTAACTTTATTATCACATTATTATCTATTTTTGTCAAGAAGTAAAATACCGTCTTTCGCTATTCGCTACTCGGCATTCGACTGTCGAAAAGCGAAAAGCCAATGACGTATAGCCAGCACCCAGTACCAAGTACCTAGTCCCCAGTACCTAGCACCTATCTTTTATAAACCACCTTACCATCAATTATTGTTACATATACTTTACAATCAACATCTCTTAATGGATGACCATCAAATATAACGATATCAGCATCTTTACCTACTTCAATACTTCCAACTCTATCATCTATTCCTAATATTTCAGCAGCATTTATAGTTATAGCTTTAAATGCTTCCATTTCATCCATACCTGCTTTTACAGCAAGTCCAGCACAAAGAGGTAAATACTGCAATGGTATTACTGGCGAATCTGTCATTATTGCAACTTTAACACCAGCTTTTTGTAATATTCCAGGAGTTTCAAAAGTTAAATTCTTAAGTTCAAATTTACTTCTATCAGTTAAACTTGGACCAACTATAGCATATTTACCTTCTTTTACTAAATGTTCTACAATTA
Organism: Caloranaerobacter ferrireducens; assembly: GCF_001730685.1. Classification (NCBI taxonomy): domain Bacteria; kingdom Bacillati; phylum Bacillota; class Tissierellia; order Tissierellales; family Thermohalobacteraceae; genus Caloranaerobacter; species Caloranaerobacter ferrireducens. The sequence continues at coordinate 106,142 of NZ_MDJR01000004.1, forward strand.
AATGACCTTCAGTACAATGATCTAAAGTTATATCTACATCAAACTCCTTAGCTATCCTTATAGCTGTTAGTATATCATCTGCTCTATGAGCATGAGCCTTAAGCGGTATTTCTTTTCTAATTACCTTTGCCATAGCTTCCATTTTAATATCAAATTCAGGCATTTTTGATTCATCTTCTTTAGCTTTTTCTAATTTCTCAACATATCTTTTAGCTTTAAAAAGTGTTTCCCTAAGTTTTGCTGCAGTTGCCATCCTTGTAATTGGAGATTTCTTTTGACTATGATAAACCCTCTTAGGATTTTCTCCAAAAGCTATTTTCATAGCCAAAGGTTCTTTTACAATCATATCATCTATTCTATCTCCATATGTCTTTATGGCTGCAAATTGTCCTCCAACTACATTAGCACTACCTGGGCCTGTCGCTACACATGTAACGCCACCTTCATATGCCTCTTTAAACGTTCTATCCATAGGATTTATACCATCAATAGCTCTCAAATGTGGAGTTATTGGGTCAACCCACTCATTGCCGTCATCTCCTTCAAAACCTATACCATCTTCCCATAATCCTAAATGACAATGTGCATCAATTAATCCTGGAGTTACAAGTTTTCCTTTAGCATCAATTACTTCAACATCTAGTGGTACAACTATGTCTTTACCCACTTCCTTAATCTTTCCATTTTCTATTAAAATACTCCCATTTTCAATTATTTCTCCAGTCATAGTCAAAATTTTACCGTTTTGAATTAATAACATTTCTTTTTCCCTCCAATTCTCTCTTTTTATCAATTACGTTTTTTACAGCTTTAATAACCTCTTTAATTGTACAAGGCTTATGCATTATATATTCTATTTCACTTAAATCTTGTCCCTCTAAGTCATTGGGCCATCCTGTCATCAGGATAATTTTCAAATCCTTTTTAACACTTTTTATTTGTTTAGAAAGCCTAATACCATTCATCTTCGGCATAGCTAAATCACAAATTATTATATCATATTCCTTTCTAGATAGTCTCTTTAAAACATTATTACTATTAGTTTCAATATCAGATTCTATTCCAACTATCCTAAGCATCTTTTTTAAAGAGTATGCTACATGAGCCTTATCATCTACAATTAACACATTTAGTCCATTAAACTTCGGTAAAATGTTATCATCATCAGCATATTTTTCCCCTTTTTGATGTCTATTAAATGAAATAGTAAACTTTGTTCCTACTCCAACTTCACTCTCTACTTCTATACTCCCATTATAGCTGGCTATTATATTTTTAGCTATACTTAAGCCTAAACCTGTTCCTCTAGATTCCTTTGTACTAAAAAACGGTTCAAAAATTCTGTCTTTAACTTCATCTGGTATTCCACATCCTGTATCTTCAATACAAACATAAGCCTTATCTCCTCTGTCATAAGTTGTTACCGTCAACTTGCCTCCATTTTCCATAGAATCTATAGCATTCAATATTATATTAAGAATTACCTCCCTTATCTCGTGAGCATCACAATATATATAGCTGTTTGAGTTCAACTCTTTCACTAAAGTAAATTCTTTTCCTTTTACGGCATAGATGTTATTCCATTTAGGTCTTGCCATATCTATTGAAGTTTCCACAATACTATTAAGAAGTATTGACTTCTTGTTAGAACTTACTTTTTTCCTCGTGATTTTCTGTATTTTGTTAACTATCGCCTTGCCATCAAGAGCCGAATTATATATTATTTCCAGATTTTTCTTTATATTTTCATCTTGTACCTGATATAAAAGCAGTTGAGATAGACCTATGATAGTAGTCAATATATTATTAAAATCATGTGCTATTCCTCCAGCAAGTTCACCTAATGTCTTAAGCTTTTCAGCTTTTAACAAATCCTCTTGATGCTTCTCGATTTGTTTTTGCTTATCCAACAAAGCTAGTATTGTATTGCCAATTGCTTTTAGGAAAGACATATGATGATAGAAATGCTGTCTACTGTTATAAGAGGCTAATACAAGAAATGCAATAGGACTGTTTTCATCTTTACCTATAGGTATCTCAACAAATGATTTAATACCAAGTTCATTCATTAGTCTGGCCTTATTGCAACTTTCTAATTTACTGACATCATAGACTTCTATTCCCTGTCTGAATTTCTCTCGAAGTCCGTTTTTGCTTAAAGTTCGACTTGTAATATATCTTGTAATATATTTATCAATTTCATAAGGCAAATTGTACTTTATTATAAATTCTAAATTAAATTCAGTATCTAAATATGTAAAAATCAATCCAAAGCTAGCATTTACTACTTTACAAATTTTTTCTAATGCTGTTTCCAATAGATGTCTGCTATTATGTTTATATGAGATATCCAGAATAAGTTCATTTAACAATTCAAGTTTCTTATTCTCTTTATATAATTCAACTTTATCTAAGTATAAAATTCTTAAATATTTATAAAAAAGTTCTATCTCGTTAGGGTTATCTATACGAAATACATTTACGCTATCATTATTCCTTAAAATAAAAACATCATGAAGAGGAACTAAACGATAGAAATGTTCTTCAGTAAAATTATCAATTAAATACTCTTTTATAATCATAATTCCCTTCTCTTTAGCAAATTTTTTAATTTGCTTGTGATATTCATGTAGTACCTCTAAATCCGTTTTATTATTATAAAAATCATCTCTAATTCCATATATTACTATTTTTTCGCATCCTTTTTTACAACAATTATTAATTAGGTTCTCATAGAATTTCACTACATTTTCTACTTGGAGTAGTCCGTCTTTGAAGTATTTTTTTTGAGCAGAGATAAATATAAGCCTTCCACTTTTTACCAGCTCATCTATTGCTAATCCCCATTTTTCTAACTTCTCTTTTTCTGTATGCAATTGACTAATAAAGTTATATACATAAATGAAGCAGCCACCATTTTTAATAACCTGTAAAATAAGATTTTTTAAATGATTCTTTTTAGAATTTAATATACTTGAACTTAAAATTCCACAAAAAGCCCCGCTAATATACTTTATATCTCTACCATTACACAAAATGACTACCCCCTTAAGTAAGCTTGAAGATGAGAACTTTTTGTGTAAGTTCTACAAAATTACAAAAATCCCTCTTTTTTTATTAAAAAAATATTAAATTTTTTTAATATTTTCCGTTTTCAATATTCATAAACAACTTTATAATAAACAAAGACACACTCAAGTGCGCCTTTGTTTAGATAAAGGGGGATTTTCATTTTTAAATTTAAATAGATATATTTAATTCTTCATATTCTAAAAATGGATCTGGAATCAAAATTTTATGAGCTTCTGCATCGGCTATCCCTGCATAGAATTCTGCCTTGCCATTCTCAAGCCTTCTTATACCACCACTAAAAACTACATCTACTAAATCAGGTCTTTTTGCAGGCCCTTCTGGAAAATTACTTCTTGTTGCAAAAATTTTCATTTCAGTAGCTTCTTTAGTGTTTGGATTAAATGCAAAAACCATAGGATAATAATGTCTATTGCCTTCTTCATCAAAACGAGCAATATGTCCTAAAACTCCTAGTAGTCCGTTTTTTAATAAATGAATCTCATTAGCTCCTCCCCATTCTTCATCAATAAATTGCTTTTCAATTAACTCAGCTTTCATAATAACTTCTGAATTAAGCTCATCAAGAGAATTAATTATCGTAAATCCTATTTTACCTCTTCCTCCTATTTCTCCTTGTGGTCTAGTAAATACTCCTATTCTACCATCTGAAAGCTCAATTAGTCGTATATCTTTCATTCCATCAGGACCAACTGCAAATTTTTCTAGAGAATTGATATTTTTACCTCTATAAAATACTGTTCTATACCAAAGTGCATTCTCAATTTCAGGATGTGGAAAAATTTCAACTCCACCAAATACTAACTCTGAACCGATTTTTGTAACAAATGGATCTTGCAAAGAAAATGTTTTCGTATTCTCTCTTGGCTGCCATTTACCATTCCTAAATACAAAGAATACAACTTGAGAATACTCGCTATCTCTTTCTTCTACTCTTCCAGCAATAACCATATCATTATCATCTTCAAATGGTGCAGTTATGTTGTATACATCCTTATTACCAACACCAGTAAACTCTAGCTTTTCTCCTTTAATTTCATAATTCTTTTCTCTAAAAATTGAAAGCAGCTGCTCGCAAGTTTTTGGCTCTAATCTTTTATAAAACTTCATTTCGCCCCTCCTAAAATTAAAATTTTACTTTATCCTTTTCAATCGCTGCTACTCCAATATGTGTATCAGCTCCACCATAATATACATAATAAATACCATTAACTTCTACAGCACCACAACTAAATACTACATTTGGAACTAATCCATTAACCTCCCAATCTAATTCTGGTTCTAAAATTGGCTCAGATTGTCTTGCAATAACTTTAGAAGGATCATTTAAATCTAATAATGCAGCACCTAGTCTATAAACATGATTATCATCTACAGCATGATATATTAAAAGCCAACCATCTTCTCTTTTTATTGGAGGTCCTGCAATACCTATTTTCTTTGACTCCCATGTATTTTCAATAGGAGACATGATTATCTTATGGTTTGTCCATGTTATTAAATCATCAGAATAAGCAATCCAAATATCCGGTACTCTCCTATGAAGCAAAATGTATTTACCATTAATCTTTTCTGGAAATATTGCTGCATCCTTATTTGACTCATCTAATACAACCCTGTGACCTGTCCAATTTTTCATATCATTAGACCAAGCCATACAAATCTTAAAATCATCCCATGATCTGCCACCAAAGCCCGTATACAACATATAGTATGTATCGTCTATTTTTGTTATTCTTGGATCTTCTACTCCCCAGGCTTCTTGTTCTGTTTCTCCTACAAATACAGGTTCATTAAATCTTTTGAAATTAATTCCGTCTTCGCTTACAGCATATCCTATTGAAGAAACAAATTTATTCTCTTCTTCTGGTTTTTCCGAATCAAGTATAAACTTATTATTTGAAGCTCTATAAAACATATGGAACTTATTATCCTCATATATAACTGCACAGTTAAAAACTGCTTCTTTCTCCCATTCATGTTCCTTTACTGGTGATAGTATAGGTTTATTACTTAAACGTCTTAGTTTAAACATTACAAGACCCCTTTCTTTATTCATATCGTATAAAAATATTTAAAATATTACTAATGACAATATAAGATACAATGCTAAAATATAAAATTAAATAAAGATTACTAGCATATGGTATCATTAATAGAATAATCGATATAACTATAGGTATAGAAGTAATTACAATACTTTTCGTCATATTCAACATTAAAATACCAAATGTATTTCTATAAATTCTTCTAAGTGGTATGTCATATCTTACAATCATCGTAAAAACAAACAAATGAACCATTAGACCTATAAAAAATATAAAAAAACTCATAATTAAAATAAGCTTACCAATAAAATTATCTAGTATTACTCCATTGTAATAACCTATATAGAAAAGAGAGTAAACAACAGCAATAGTCAGTAAAACAAAAACACCAGCTATCAAACTCTTCTTAAAATTATCAATAATCCCTTTTTTAAAGTGATAAAAAACATCTACATACTCATCTTCAACAAATCTCCTGACAACATAAAATAAACCGGTAATAGATAATCCTATAGTAACTATAGGCAAAGAACAAAAAATAAACAAAATATTAAGAAAAATAAATTTGCCATATTCATCAATAAATCTTCTTAAAAATTTTCTAAAGGGACCCTTTATTTCATTTTGTTCTTCAAAAGGCTCTAAACATTCATATTCATTTATCTCTTGCTTTTTCCATTCATTCATAATATCACCTGAATTAATTTGTTAAGTGTTTTTGGTTAACCGGTTACTCTAGTAAAATTATAATTGATAACGTTTTACTTGTCAATTTCTTTTTTCTTTAGTCGACAGGGAACAGAAGACAGGATACAGAAGGCAGGGGACAGGGAAATGAAATTTAAAAATAATTACTTGCTATTCGTCGCTCGCTTTTCACTTTTCGATAATCGAATGACAATTAGCAGATTACGAAAGGCGAAAAGCGAGCGACCAACACTTTACTTAATCTCTTTAACCGAATCCCTAATTACAATATCTGTTCCTATAACTATCCTCTGCCCTAAATCTTCGTTATTTTCAATCCTCCACAATAATTGTGTTACAGCTTGTCTAGCCATTTCATCTCTTTTAACCTTTACAGTTGTAATTGGAGGATTAAACATAGTACTATATTCAACATCATCGAAACTTACTAAAGATACATCATCGGGAATCTTATAACCCATAGCATTCAATTTGCTTCCTAAAAGATATGCAGCTTTATCACAGTTACATACAAATGCAGTAGGAAGCTCATCTGGAATAATTATATCAATATAATTTCCTTTATCATCTCTCTCTTTAAGCAAATACTTTTCATCAAAAACTAAACCATACTCTAGTAAGGCTTTATGATAACCTAAATAACGATCCTGAATACTACTATATAAATTGATGTTGCCACAAAATCCTATTTTCTTATGACCCTTTTCTATTAGATAACTTGTGATATTATAACTAGCATAAAAATTATCTGTCACTACATGGTCTAACTTAATATCCCGATAATAAAAGTCCACTAATATCATAGGCAAATTAAGTTTATTTAAAAAAGTAACATATTTAGGTGAAACTTGTCCTAACAATAAAAGACCATCTACCTTTTGCTCTTGACACATTAAAGGAACTTTATTCTTAGCTTCTTCTTCGGCTGTTAATATTGTAAGTATAGTATTCATCTTTCTCCTTGTAGCTTCCATTTCAATATAGTGAAATATTTTTGTATAGAAAAATTCATTTTTAGTAAAAAATATCTCTGGAACGATAACTCCAATATTTCCTGTTCGTTTAGTTTTTAATGCCTTCGCTATGGAATTAAATTTATAATCCATTTCTACAGCTAAATCTATTATTTTCTGTTTTAATTCTTCACTAACGCCCGGTTTATCATTCAAAGCCTTAGATACTGTAACCTTACTTACTCCTAATCTATCTGCAATATCCTGCATCGTTACCTTTTTACTCACTGTCAACTCACCCTTTACAAATAAAATAACTGTCATTATATACATAATATAACAATAGAAAAACATATATTTAAATATATCTTAACTTAATTTATATGAAGTTACAATAATTATTAACATCTAACTAATAACGCTTCATATGGAAATAATTTTACTTTATCTTTTATATTTAATTCTTTTCTTTTACTTGAAACAATCATTTCTACTTTATTTGCATTAAAATTATCTAAACTTATTTCTTTATATTTATCTGAAAAGTTTAGAAATACTGCATATCTCTCACTTTCAGTCTTTCTAATATAATATATTACATCATCTTCCCTTTGCAGAATAACATATTCACCTCGCAGTAGTGCATCACTCTTTTTCCTTATTCGGATTAATTTCTTGTAAAAATTTAATACAGAATCTTCTTCTTCACTTTGTTTTTTTGCATTTAGCTCTTTATAATTTTCATTTACAGGAAGCCACGGAGCAGTTGAAGAAAAGCCAGCATACTTGCTACTATCCCATTGAACAGGGTTCCTACCACTATCCCTTCCTGCTTCGTTTGCTATTTTTATAGCTTCATCTTCAGTTTTCCCTTCTTTTACAGCTTTTTCATAAGCTAATATACCCGCAACATCTCTCATATCTTTTATATCTTTAATATATATATCAGTCATTCCTAATTCATCACCCTGATATATAAAAGGAACTCCTCTTGCTGTTAAAATAAGCATAGAAAACAATTTAGCCATATCTTCCCTATTATTATCATTGCCAAATCTCGTAACATGTCTTGGCATATCATGACTACTAAAAAATATAGTTGGTAACCCTCCATTTAAATTCTCTTCTAATGACTTCAGTTCTTCAAATATTTTATTGACATCAAATTTTTGAATACTTCCTAAATTAAAATTAAACACCAAATGAAGCCTTTTTTCTTCGTCCAAGTAAGGTGCTGCTTCTAAAACATTTTCAGTCCCTACTTCACCTACTAATACTTTGTTTGGATATTGGTCAACTAATTTTCTTAATTCTTCTACTATATTAAGTGTTTCTGGTAAGTCCTTGTCATATTTATGAATTTGTTTGCCTTTTTCATCATAAGGATTATCTTTAAACTGCTTGTCTACCATTAGAAAATTAATTACATCTAACCTAAAGCCATCAATACCCTTTTCAAGCCAAAACTTAATGACATCAAACATAGCTTTTTTAACATCTTCATTTCTCCAGTTTAAATCTACCTGTTCCTTCGCAAAAGCATGATAATAATACTGCTTTGTATTTGAATCATATTCCCACGCTGATCCTTCAAAAAAAGATTCCCAGTTGTTTGGAACTCCACCTTCTTTCGGATCTTTCCAAATATACCAGTCTCGTTTAGGTGATTGTAAAGAACTCTTAGATTCAATGAACCATGGATGCTTGTCTGAAGTATGATTTAAAACTAAATCTACTATGACTTTTATATCTCTTTTATGTGCTTCTTTTAAAAAAGTTTCAAAATCTTCCATAGTTCCATAATCAGCATCTATCTCGTAATAATCTGAAATATCATAACCATTATCTACTTTTGGAGATTTATAAAAAGGTGTAAGCCAAATACAATCAACCCCTAAATCTTTTAAATAGTCTAGTTTTTTTGTAATCCCTATAAAGTCTCCTATTCCGTCCCCATTACCATCACAGAAACTTCTAATGTATATCTCATAAAAGATAGCTTTTTTCCACCAATTTTTCACATATATGCCTCCTTTAAACAAATGAACACTAGGGGAATATTCTCCTCTAGTGATCTTTCCTCATTAGCCTTTTATTCCTGTAAGTTTAATACCTTCAGTAAAATACTTTTGTGCTGAAAAGAATAATATAAGCACTGGTAATAAAACTAATAACGAAGCAGCCATAAGCTGTCCCCACTCTACCTTATTTAAACTTTGATACATTGTTAAACCAATTTGCAAAGTGAATTTATCCAAGCTATTTAAATAGATTAGTGGTCCTAACAAATCATTCCAGCTTCCTTGAAATGACCAGATAGCAATAGTTGCTAAAGCTGGCTTTGATATAGGAAGAAATATTTTATAAAATATCTGAAAAGAACTGCAGCCATCTATTCTTGCAGCTTCTTCCAATTCCTTTGGAATAGAAGCAAAATACTGTCTCAAAAAGAAAATAAAAACTGCAGAGCCTCCAAAATAAGCTGGTACAATAAGAGGTTTAAACGAATCTATCCATCCAATTTGCTTAAACATAATAAATACAGGTATTAAGGTAATTTCACCTGGAATCATAATTGTTGCAAGTAATATCAAAAATAATATTCTCCTTCCAGGAAACCTAAATCTTGCGAAACCATAAGCTACTAATGCTGCTGTAAAAACTTCACCAATCATTTTCATAACTGTAATAAAAGCACTATTAAAAGTATAACGAATAAAAGGAATAGCCTTTATAGCATTAGGATAATTCTCCCATGCAAAACGCTCTGGTATCCATTGAGGTGGTATCTGGAAAACTACTGAACTATCCTTCAAAGAGGTTGACAGCATCCATAAGAAAGGAAGCATTGCTAAAATACCACCTATAGAAATTATTATATATAAAATAGTTTTTCTAATTATTTCACGTCTTTTTTTTCTGCGTTTTATCCTCTTCAGTTCCTCACTTACTTGTACATCATTCTCTACTACCGTTTCAACTTTAGAAACCATTTTAGTCACCTCTTAATCATCATTTGATTCATAATAAATCTGGTACTTGGTACTAGGTACTTGGTACTGGGTGCTGAGTACTGGATATTTTGATTAATCATCATTTGATTCGTAATAAACCCATAACGAAGATGATTTAAATATAATAAGTGTTAATAAGAAAATAATAACAAATAAAATCCATGCTAATGCTGTAGCATAACCCATCTTAAAGTACTTAAATGCATTATCATATAAGTAAACTAAATAGAATTTTCCTTGATTCCCAGCACCGCCTAAAATATAGGCATCTGTAAATTTTCTAAATGCACCTATTATACCCATTATTAAGTTATAGAATAATATCGGCGTCATTAAAGGCAAAGTAATTTTGAAAAACTTTGTTAATGGACCTGCTCCATCAATTTCAGCAGCTTCATATAAATTTTGCGGAACTTCTCTTAATCCTACCAAATACGTAATCATTCCTCCACCTGCTCCCCAAAGAGCCATAAGTATATACGATGGTAATACCCAATCGGGATCAGATAACCAACCAGGCCCTTGTATTCCAATTTGAGCAAGCAAAAGATTTATAAGTCCAAACTCAGGATCTAATACCCATCTCCATAAAAGTGCAACAGCAACTCCTGAAACAACTGCTGGTAAATAATATACCGTTCTAAAAAATCTAATTCCTTTTATTTCAGTATTCATTAAAATAGCAATTGTTAATGAAGTAATTATACCTAACGGAACAGCAAATACAGCATATTTCACTGTTACCATTAGAGAATTCCAAAAGTTCTCATCATGAAATATGTCAATATAATTTTGAAATCCTATAAAATTAGGTTTAGTTAAAATTTTCCATTCTGTAAACCCTATATATATCGCAAACAAAATAGGTCCTATTGTAAAAAGCAACATCCCTAACATCCAAGGCAAAATAAATAAGTATCCTTCGTATTTTTTTAGTTTTTTATATAATTTATTCTTTTGCTTCATCTTTTCACCTTCTTAAAATAATAAAATTAGAACAAAATCTTCGATTTAAATAAATCAAAGAAGATTTTGCCTATATCCATTACGGAAATTATATTCATAATTATCCACAATTTAACAAGGAATATAATTTCCTATGGATTATAGACTAGGAAAACATAGAAGAGTAACATTAATGCTACTCTTCTATGCCCCAAATTACTGACCTAAAAGTTTTCTTAGTTTGTCAGCAGTTTTCTTAGCTGCTTCTTCTGGTTTAGCTTCTCCTCTTAAAATAAGGTCATATAAGTTTTCCCAAACTATTGAATCAATTTCTGCTTGTTTAATTTGGTTATTGAAACCTCTACCAAATTCCATTGATTTTCTAATTGCAGGAATTGCATTCTTTTTATCAGGTCTAATTTTTACAATATCATCAACTTTTGATTTTACTGGAGGTACAACTTTCCAATCTAAGAATGCTTTTGTTAAATCTCTTAAAGCTTTATAAGCAACTTCTTTATTCTTAGTTTGACTTGAGATTACAGTTGAAGCAATCCAGTTAAAAGTAGCTTTTTTAACTCCATGAGGTATTGGAGCAGTTCCAACTTCAAAATCTTTTATAGTTTTTTCAAAATCGTCAGCAGCTCCACCCATGAACATTGCAATCTTACCTGTCTTAAACTGTTCACCAAAACCTTGAGCTTCTATTTGTGCTCTACTTGGAGTAATCTTATGCACATTTATAATGTCATTTAATACTTTAATTCCTTCAATTGATTCTTTAGAGTCGATAACAACTTTTCCTTCATTATTAATTATATCACCACCATAAGTCCATAACCATAAATGAATTGGCGGCCAACCATTTACTATAAATCCGTACTGATCTACTTTACCATCACCATTTGTATCCTTTGTTAACTTTTTACCTACTTCAATAAATTGTTCCCATGTCATATCATCAGTTGGGTATGGAATATTTGCTTCATCAAATAATTTTTTATTGTAGTACATAATTACTGGTTGTGAAATCCATGGATAACCATATAGCTTGTCCTCAAATTTCGCTGTAGCTAAAGTTGCTTCATAGAAATCATTTAAATCTAAGCTTTTATCTTCTTGTGCAAACTTAGTAATATCTAATATAGCACCCATACTAGCATACGCTGGTATGTATTCTTGTGATAACCATATAAGATCTGGTGCAGTACCACCTGCTATCATAGTTTGAATTTTTACATAATAATCTGATGGGATACTCATTACTTCGATTTTATACTCTTTTGATTGACTATTTAATCTGTCAACTATTTCTTGAAGCTCTTTTAACTCTTGTGCTCCCGCCCAAGTAGCAAATTTAAGTTCTACTTTTTGGTTTGAATTAGAAGCAGTTTCTTCTTTGTTTTTGTCTGCTCCACATCCAGTTAATACTAATGAAAAAATCATTATTAGTGCTAAAATACTAGCTAAAGCTTTTTTCATTATATTGCCCCCTTCTTAAATTTGTTAAGTTACTTTATGTTTATCGGTTACCTAACTTAATTATAGTTGAAAGCGTTTACCTTGTCAATTATATTTTTAGAAAATTATTATTTTTAATACAAAAAAAATCCTGATAATTCAGGATTCCAGACTGTAGACAAAATAAAACTATAATGATTGAAAAAAGAACAAAATCTTCGATTTAAATAAATTTAGGAAGATTTTGTTGAAATCCATAAACGGAAATTATATTTTAAATTATCCACAAATTAACGAGGTATATAATTTCCTATGTATTATAAAAGCGAATAATTGCAAAGCTTTAGTAAAGAAAACTTGATGAAGAATTTCAGAAAAATCCGTAGGCTTAGCATGGACGCTAAGCCAGCATCCTACAAGACAGGACGTCTTGATTAGGTGAGTTAGGATTTTACGAAATTATGAATCTTAGTTTTCTCTAAAGATTTGTCTATGAGCGTTATTTTTTCAATCTATTAAGTAATATAACTTTCTCAAAAGCTCAAAAGAACCCTGATATTCCAGGGTTCTTTCTTAATCGCTTAACTATATATGTTTTTACATCTAGTTTCCTTAACAAATAATATACTTACAACAGCAATTATAGAAGCTATTAAACATATTAAGAATGCTTTATTATATGAAGCTACTGTATATACTTTAACTCCCTCAACTAATTTACCAGTCCAGTTTTTATCTAGTACATAACCAATAAGAGGCTGTATAGCTGCTGCGAAAAGAAAACCTCCCATGTTTACTGTCCCAGTAGATATTCCTGCATAGCTAGGATTATTCACTTCTTTAGAACATGCCCAAGATAGTACAAAACCTGATGATGAGAAGCCCATTATAAACAATAATATATAAAGTACTGAAAAAGACATTCTACCAGGGTTAACATACATTAAGATTACCCATGTTAATGTATATACTAAAGAAAATGCCAAAAATGGAGCTTTTCTTCTTCCAATCTTATCTGAAATTGTACCAACAACTAAACTACCTATCATAAGTCCTACTGTTACTATCATAGTAAAAGTTGAAGCTTTTGCTTTTGATACACCATATACATGTATCATATATGGAACTCCCCAAGCACCCATAAAAGCTATTACTGAACCAAACATACCTCCAAAAGCAAAGAAACCTGGCCAAGTTTTTGGGTTAGAAAAAACATTTTTTATACTTTCTGATAATGATACATTTTTCTTTTCAACTTTTTTAATTATTGGATCAAACCCCATATCTTCTGGACTATTTCTTACAATTAAATATGCCAATACAGCTACAACTAACGATACAACTCCTATCGCAGCAAAAGATAATCTCCAACCTATATTTGTAACCATTACTACTAAAGGAAACTGCGCAAGTAAAGCACCACCATTACCAATAAAAGAAGTTAACCCTGACATTCTTCCAAACTCGTCTTCTCTAAACCACTGTGATAACACCTTTAGAATAGAAATAAATACTACAGATACTCCTAATCCAACTATCAATCTACCTATATAAGCTAATGTTATGCTTGTAGCAAAACCAAATATTATAGAACCTATACCTGCTAATAATGTACCTACAGAAACCGTTTTCCTAGCACCTAAAGTATCTGCCAATATTCCTGATGGTATCTGCATAATCATGTAAGCATAGAAATACATTGAACCTAAATTTCCAAATTCAACATCTGTAATATTAAATGCTTTAATCAAATCTTGTCTAACTACCCCCGCTGCAACTCTATGGAAGAATACTATTACGTATGCTAATGCAAGTATTCCCCATATATACCAGCGATAAGTATATAACTTGTTTCTTTCTGTATTCATTTCAAAAACTCCTTTCGTTTTTTTTATAGGGTACAGAGATCAGGGGACAGGGAATAGGTACCCAATACCTATACTTCCCTCATGCTTAGTGCTATTCTCCCCTTCTTTACATCTACCTCTATTACCTTAACCTTAACAATATCACCTACCGAAACTACTTCCATAGGGTGCTTAATAAACTTGTTACTTAATTGAGATATGTGTACTAAACCGTCTTGCTTTACCCCAATGTCAACAAATGCACCAAAATCTACTACATTTCTTACAGTCCCTGTCAGTACCATATCTGTTTTTAAATCTTCAATTTTTAATACGTCAGTTCTAAATACTGGTTTTGGCATCTCATCTCTTGGGTCTCTGCCAGGCTTTTTTAACTCTTTTATAATATCCTTTAGAGTTGGTAAACCTACACCTAAATCCTTAGCTAAAATTTCTATATTAATATCTTTTAAATTTTTGTCTATCTCTTTCAAACTTCCATTCTTTATATCTTCCTCTGAAAAACCTAGTCTTTCAATAAGTTTAATTGTAACATCATATGACTCTGGGTGGACAGAAGTATTGTCTAATGGATTAGTTCCATCAGATATTCTCAAGAAACCAGCACACTGCACAAAAACCTTATCTCCAAGCCTAGGAACTTGCTTAAGTTCCTCTCTATTTTTAAACTTCCCATTTTGTTCTCTGTATTTAACTATATTTTTAGCAACACTAGAAGATATTCCAGCAATATAGCGAAGTAATGATACTGAAGCAGTATTTAAGTCTACTCCTACACTATTAACACAATCTTCAACAACACCCTTTAAAGCTTCATCCAATTTCTTCTGGTTTATATCATGCTGATACTGACCTACCCCTACATGTTTAGGATCTATTTTTACTAGTTCAGCTAGTGGATCTTGTAATCTTCTAGCTATAGATATTGCCCCTCTTAATGATACATTAATATCAGGATATTCTTCATTAGCAACTTCTGATGCTGAATAAACCGATGCTCCTGCTTCACTTACTATTGTATAACATGTATTTTTATCTATTTCACTTAGCATTTCAGCTACAATAAGCTCTGACTCTCTTGATGCAGTTCCATTTCCTATCGCAATTATATCTACATCATATTTATCTATAAGCTCTTTAAGCTCTTTTTTAGTTTCTTCAATTTTATTTTGTGGTTCAGTAGGATACACAGTAGTTGTAGCTAATAATTTACCTGTTTCATCAACTACAGCTATCTTACATCCTGTTCTAAATGCTGGGTCAAATCCCATAACTACTTTTCCTTTGACTGGTGATTGCATAAGTAAGTTTTTAAGATTTCTAGCAAATACCTTTATAGCATGCTCTTCTGCTCTTTCAGTTAAACTATTTCTAATTTCCCTCTCTATAGATGGTGCGATTAGTCTTTTGTAACCATCTTCTATTGCTTCTTTAAGATATTCTGTAGTAATAGCTTTATCATTAGTAATAACATTATCCATAAGATAAGTCATAATCTCTTCATATGGTGCATCTATCTTTACTCTTAAGTATTTCTCCTTCTCTCCTCTATTAATAGCCAGTATCCTATGATTTGGTATCCTCTTGACAGGTTCTTTATAATCATAATACATTTCATATACGGACTCTGATTCTTGATCTACTGCTTTTGATACTATCATACCTTTATTAAAAGTCACATTCCTTATAACTCTTCTAAATTCCGCATTATCAGAAATAATTTCAGCTATTATATCCTTAGCTCCATTATAAGCATCTTCAATGCTGTTTACACCCTTCTCTTCATTTATAAATTGCTTAGCTAAGTCTTCTAAACTTATATCTACTATTTCTTGAGCTAATATTATATTTGCTAGAGGCTTAAGTCCCTTTTCCTTTGCAATTGTAGCTCTTGTCCTACGTTTAGGTCTAAAAGGCCTATATAAATCCTCTACTCTTTGAAGCACATCCGCCTCAGTAATTTCCTTTTTTAATTCATCAGTCAATTTACCCTGTTCACTAATAAGCCTTATAACTTCTTCTTTTCTACTTTCTAGATTTCTTAAATAAGAAAGTCTTTGACTGAACTCTCTTAAAACAACGTCACTTAATTCCCCCGTCTGCTCTTTTCTATATCTAGCTATAAAAGGAATAGTATTTCCTTCATCAATAAGCCTAATAGTATTTTCTACCTGATATCGTTTCAATCCAAACTCTTCTATAAGCTTTTTAACAATATCCATAATTTCTCTCTCCTTCACGCAATCTCCCACTTAATTATATAATTTTATGCATAATTAAACAAGGGATACAACTGTTGCTACCACAAATTCAAAGTCAACAAACAAAATGCGGCTAAAAGCCGCATATACTCTTTTCTACTCTAATTTAAACCCTTTTATCAATGTATCCAATCTATAAGCCATATCATGTAATTTTTCAGCAGATTCATTTATCTGATGAATAATTGACTGTTGTTCTTCTGTACTTGCTAATATAGTTTGAGTTCCTGAAGCCGTTTCTTGAGAAATCTCACCAACTTGAACAAATGCTGCTTCTATTCCATTCATTTCTTGAGATAATTCTTCTACTATACCGTAAAACTCTTCAACAATATTAAATACTTTATCTGTTTCAGCAATAATATTGTTAAAGGACTTTGTCGTATTATTAATTATTTTTCTTCCTCTGTCTACTTCATTTATTCCTTCATCCATGGATTTTACAACTTCATTCATCTCATTTTGTATTTCATTTACTATTTTAACTATATCGTTTGAAGCACTACTTGTCTGTTCCGCAAGTTGTCTTACTTCTTCAGCAACAACTGTAAAACCTCTTCCATATTCACCTGCTCTTGCTGCCTCAATAGCAGCATTTAAAGCTAAAAGATTAGTTTGTTTTGATATGTTATCAATAAATGTAACTATATTACCAATTTCCATTGTATGCTGCTTTAACTTTTCTAATTTCTCTGCTGATTCTCTAACCCTTTTCGTAATTAAATCCATAGTTTCTTCTGACATCTTTACATCATCAGAACCTGCTTTAGCTATATCTGAAGCAACGTTTGTAGCTTGTAAAATATATTTAGTTTTATTTTCTACATTTTTCACACTCTCTGCCATTCTGTTTATAACTTCACCAGCTTCATCCATGCTTCTAAGCTGTCTTTCTGTTCCAGCAGCAACCTGTTCAACGATACTTGAAATTTCTTCTGAAGATTTAACAGTAAGCTCAGCACTATTTTTTAATTCCTCAGAAGATATATTTATTTCATCTCCAGCAGCTTGGACATTAGATATTATCATATGCAATGCATCAAGCATCTGATTAAAGGCTTTCTGTAAGTCTCCAATTTCATTTCTTGCATTTTCTTCTGCTCTCTCAGTTAAGTCTCCATCTTTAATTCTATTTGCTACATTTACTAATTTTACAATAGGATTTGAGAATATTCTAGCAGCAATAGATGTAAATATGATAGCTAAAATAATTGCAGCTAATGTAACATATAAAGTTCTATATAAATCTTTTAAATAGCTTTGTGCTATTTCATCTTTATTTTGTTCAACTATAACTCCCCAACCAGTTGAAGGTACTATTGTATATGCTCCTACTACATCTACTCCTTTATCGTTTTTATATGATAATTCAACACCTGTTTTTCCATTAATCGCATTAATTGCACCTATAATTCCATTCTCTTTTGCATTAAATCTATTTAATACCTTTTCTCTAAACTCCGGATGTCCAATTACAACCCCCGTCTTATCAACTATATAAGCTATACCAGTTTGCCCAATCTTATGTTCTTTTGATAATTCTACTAAATCATTCAAAGCTATTTTGGCAACTATAACACCTGTTTGCTTTCCAAACATATTTTTCATAGGCATAGCTATATTTACTCCTGAAAGCCTATTAGTTTCATCAATATAAGAGTCAGAAACTGCCTTTTCTCCCTTTAAAGCTTTTTTAAACCATTCTTCTTTGCTTACATTTTTCCTATCTTTTTTATTAGATGTAGATATAACCTCATTACCTTTCATATCGTATATGTATAACATCTGTATTTGATCTATTTTATTTACTGTAGAATTTAGTACAGTAGAACAATCAAATTGGCTCATATTTATAAAATCATGAGTTGCAGTTAAAGTATCTAAAATATCAAAAGAACTTAAAACAAATATATCTACTTGCTTTGCAAGAGATTTAGCAATAGTAAGATTTGTAGATTCTATAGTCTTTTCTACGTTTTTAGTTTGGAAATAGTAATTTATTAATCCTACAGAAATGATAGGTATTATTGTAAGGATTAAAACAATCGCCATTATCTGATTTTTAATTTTATGCTTTCTTACAGTTTTCTTTTTATCTTTCTTTACCCATTTAGATAACAATGTAATTTTTTTCTTTGGTGATTTCTTTTTATCTTTTTTATATAATTTTTTTGAAAAAGTAAGTTTTGATTTTTTTCTTTTAAATAGACCCACTCAAGTAACACCCCTTAATTAAAATTTTCACTGTCCTAAGTTATATTCTACATTTTTTTACATAATCCTTTTTATTTTCTGAATATTTTTGTTTTTACAAAAGCAAAACCACCAGAAAATCTGGTGGCCTATCTAGCTTTAGACTTCAAATATTCATTTATAAATAAATCTATATCTCCATCCATAACGCTATTCACATTTCCAACTTCTGCACCAGTTCTATGATCCTTTACAAGATTATATGGATGAAATATATAAGACCTTATTTGAGAACCCCAAGCAATTTGGTTATATTCTCCTTGTAAATCTTCAATTTTTTCCTTCTGTTTAAGTCTTTCTAACTCTATTAATTTAGCTTTTAGTATCTTCATAGCTGTTGCTTTATTGCTATGCTGTGATCTTTCATTTTGACATTGTACAACAATCCCAGTAGGTATATGAGTTATCCTTACAGCTGATTCGGTCTTGTTTACATGCTGGCCTCCAGCTCCACTTGCTCTATATGTGTCAATTCTTATTTCATTAGGAGCAATTTCTATATCTACTTCATCTTCTATTTCTGGAACTACATCAACCGATGCAAAAGACGTATGCCTTCTTCCTGATGAATCAAACGGAGATATTCTAACAAGCCTATGAACTCCTTTTTCAGATTTCAAGTATCCATAAGCATTAAGTCCTTTTACAAGCAAAGTTACGCTTTTAATCCCAGCTTCTGAATCTGGTAATATATCTAGAACATCAATAGTATAACCCTTTCTTTCACACCATCTTCGATACATTCTCAGTAACATCTGTGCCCAATCTTGAGCCTCTAATCCACCTGCACCTGAATGTATTGATAATATAGCATTATTCTTATCATATTCCTCATTAAGAAGAGTATTTATCCTTATATCGTTAACTTTTTTATCAACACTATCAATTGTCTCTTTTATCTCATCAATTAAAGATAATTCCTCTTCCTCTTGAGCTAATTCTAAAAGCACTTCGATATCTTCAATTTCCTTAAGGATATCTTTGTATTCTTTCACTTTATCTTTTATATTCTTAAGCTCCTGAGCTACTTTTTGAGCTCTTTTGTGGTCATTCCAAAAATCTTGTTTTGACATTTCCTCTTCAAGTTTTTCAATTTTATCCTCTAACCCCTCTACGTCAAAGAGAAACACCTATTTCTTGCATTTGCTCTTTAAAACTAGATACCTTGTCCCTAAATTCCACTAAATCTATCATTGTAACACCTCGCTATTTATTAGTCTTTCGATATTCGATTTTCGTCATTTGATATTGGCTATTCGATATTCGAAAAGCGAAAAGCAAACGACAAATAGCCAAATAATTTTCCATTTTACATTTTCAATTTTTAATTTTTTCCTGTCATCTGTTCTCTGCTAACTGTTTTTGCCGCAGCACTTTTTATACTTCTTTCCACTACCGCATGGACATGGGTCATTTCTTCCTATTTTTTTACCTTTAACAACAGTCTTAGGTTTACCACTATCTCCATGACTTTCATTAGTTATCTTAGCTACCCTTTCTCTTTCTATTCTTTCAGCAGGTTGTAGATTAAATAAATATCTTACTGTATCCTCTTGAATATTTTTTATCATTTCTTGGAACATATCATATCCTTCAATCTGATATGCTCTAACAGGGTCTTCATTACCCATTGCTCTTAAGCCAATACCCTGTCTTAATTGGTCCATAGCATCAATATGGTTCATCCACTTAGTATCTACAACTCTAAGTAGTATTACCCTTTCAAGTTCTCTTAACTGCTTTTCTCCTACTTCATTTTCTTTCTGTTTATATAGCTTTGTAGCTACATCCATTATTATATCTTTTAAACCTTCTCTAGTTAAAGATTCTAAATTTTCTATTTTAAGCATTCCTTTAGGTAAGAATATATTTGCTAAATAGTCTTCAAGACCTTTCAAATCCCACTCTTCAGGATATTTAGCATCAGCTGTATAAATGCTGATAGCTGCATCTACAATATTTTCTACCATAGAAATTATATGATCTTTAATATTTTCGCCTTCTAAAACCTTTCTTCTTTCAGCGTATATAACCTCTCTTTGTTTATTCATAACATCATCATACTGAAGAACATGTTTTCTTATATTGAAGTTTCTAGCCTCTACTCTTTTTTGTGCTGTCTCTATTGACTTTGAAAGCAGAGAATGCTCTAAAGGTTCATCATCTGGCATACCCAAAGATTCAACCAAGCCTTTAATTCTGTCACTACCAAATAGCCTCATTAAATCGTCTTCAAGTGAAATATAAAATCTAGAAGAACCAGGATCTCCCTGACGTCCAGAACGTCCTCTAAGCTGATTATCAATTCTACGTGACTCATGCCTTTCTGTACCTATAATATGAAGCCCTCCAGCTTCAATTACTTTTCTTTGCTCATCTTTTAAAGCCTCTTTAGTTTTATTTAATATCTCCTTGTATACTCTTCTTGCTTCTAAAATTTCTGGATCATCAGTATCTTCAAAACTATCTGCAAGAGAAATTATATGGTCACTATAATTTCTCTTTCTCATTTCACTTTTAGCTAAAAATTCAGGGTTACCACCTAAAACAATGTCAGTTCCTCTACCTGCCATATTTGTCGCAATTGTTACAGCTTTATATCTACCTGCCTGAGCAACAATTTCAGCTTCTCTCTCATGATGCTTAGCATTTAACACCTCATGTTTTATTCCTTCTTTTTTAAGCATTTTACTTAGTATTTCAGATTTTTCTATAGAAATAGTACCTACAAGAACAGGCTGTCCTTTCGCATTTTTCTCTTTAATCTCTTTTACAACCGCCTTAAATTTGGCTTCTTCAGTTTTATATACAACATCAGGATAATCTATCCTAATAACTGGTTTATTTGTAGGTATTTCTATTACATCCATACCATATATTTCTCTGAACTCTTCTTCTTCTGTTTTCGCTGTACCAGTCATTCCAGCCAATTTTTTATACATTCTGAAGTAATTTTGGAATGTTATAGTTGCTAAAGTTTTTGATTCTCTTCTTACATTAAGACCTTCTTTAGCTTCTATCGCTTGATGAAGACCATCGCTATATCTTCTACCAAACATAAGTCTCCCTGTAAATTCATCAACTATTACAACTTCTCCATCTTTAACTACATAATCTCTATCTCTTTTCATAAGATTATGTGCTTTTAAAGCTTGATTAATATGATGCGTTAGCTCCATATTCACAGGATCGGCTAAATTCTCTATATTAAAAAATTTCTCTGCCTTTTTTACACCTTGTTCAGTAAGAACTACAGTACGTGCCTTTTCATCTATAACAAAATCTCCTTTTTCTTCCTTTATCTCAAAATTGAAACGGTCTTTTTTCTCATTAGGATCTACTTTTGTTCCCTTTAATGTCTGTACAAAAGAATTAGCTGCAAAATAAAGACTAGTTGACTTATCTCCTGTTCCTGAAATAATAAGAGGAGTTCTTGCCTCATCTATTAAAATACTGTCAACCTCGTCTATTATTGCATAGTTTAATTCTCTCTGCACCATTTCACTCTTGTATATAACCATGTTGTCTCTTAAATAGTCAAATCCAAACTCATTATTTGTACCGTATGTTATATCACAATTATAAGCCTTACGTCTTTCTTTGCTATCTAATCCATGAACTATACAACCTACAGATAATCCTAAAAATTCATAAATTTTACCCATCCAATCTCTATCTCTTTTAGCTAGATAGTCATTTACTGTTACTACATGAACACCTTTTCCTGTAAGAGCATTAAGATAAACAGGTAAAGTAGCTACCAAAGTTTTACCTTCACCTGTTTTCATCTCTGCTATCCTTCCCTGGTGAAGAACAATACCACCTATTAGCTGAACTCTGTA
Source organism: Caloranaerobacter ferrireducens (assembly GCF_001730685.1). Lineage (NCBI taxonomy): Bacteria > Bacillati > Bacillota > Tissierellia > Tissierellales > Thermohalobacteraceae > Caloranaerobacter > Caloranaerobacter ferrireducens. The sequence continues at coordinate 128,585 of NZ_MDJR01000004.1, forward strand.
ATGTCTCATACCAAGAACCCTATCAGAAGCTTCTCTGACAACTGCAAAAGCTTCTGGTAAAATATCATCCAAACTCTCTCCATTTGCCAATCTATTTTTAAATTCTTGAGTTTTTTGCTTCAATTGTGCATCTGTAAGCTTCTTCATTTCATCTTCTAATGATTCTATTTTCTCAACTAACGGATTTAATCTTTTAATTTCCCTCTCACTATAAGTCCCAAAAATCTTTTTAAATAGTCCTTTCACTCTCATCACCCTTCGGTTATTTTTACCTTATCTTTATATTTTATCACTAAAATTTGTAAGGAACAAGTGGAACGCTTTTCGTCATTCGCTATTCGTTATTATCCACATAAATAAAACAGTGGAGAGTAATCTCCACCGTCTTCTACACTCTATTTTAAATCTCTGGCTCTATTAAACCATAATTCCCATCTTTCCTTTTATATACTACATTTACATCATCAGTTACTGCATTTCTAAAAACGAAGAAATTATGACCTAAAAGCTCCATTTGTAATACAGCTTCTTCAGCATCCATAGGTTTAATAGCAAAACGTTTAGTTTTAACAATTCTTGGCTCATCATTTTCATTTTCTTCTAAAGGTATTATATTTTCAAATCTTATTGTTTCTCCACTATGATTTCTTTTTTGTAATTTAGTTTTATGCTTTCTAATTTGTCTTTCTAATACATCTATCACTTTATCAATTGAAGTGTACATATCACCATTTGCCTCTTCTGCTCTAATAATACCACCTGCAAAAGGTATAGTCACTTCTATTATCTGTCTGTTTTTCTCAACATTCATTGTAACATGTGCCTCAACATCTTTATGGAAATACTTATCTAACTTTTCCATCTTCTTTTCTACTATGTCCCTTAGGGCATTTGTAACCTCCATATTTTTTCCACTTACTATGATTTTCATGTATTTCCAACCCCTTTCAATTTATATAAGTTGTTAAAAAATTAAATACTACCTTAAGTTTTTTCCTAATCGATTTTCGTCTTTCGTCAAAAAGACTTCAATTTTTTAATTGTTTTTAATTTAATCCCCCCAAAAATTTTCTCTTTAATATATTTTATAATCCATAGAAAATTATATTCCTTATTAAACTATGAATAAATTTGAATATAATTTCCGTTTATAGATTTCACCAAAATCTACCTCAATTTATTTAATTAAAGATTTTGTTTTTTTAGATTTTATATTCTTATGATACCCACATATGCAGAGTAATTAACAAGAAATTTTGAAAAGGAAAATTTTTTTCTGTTTTATTCTTAAAGTTTTTTAAATCATTTCTACATTTACTAAAAAAAATGAACAAATAATTATGTTTTTCTATTTATTAGTACAAATATATCCATTATTTTTTCGATATACAGTTAGTTGTATAAATATTAATACAGCTTATCCACAATGAAATTATTAATAATATGTGGATAAAATATATGTCGTTCTGTGGATATTGTTGATAAGTCTGTGGAAAAAAGTATATTTGTACATATTTTATTGTGGAAAACTATGTGTATATATAGTGGATAAAAAAATTTTTCCTTTTTTATCTGATTTTAGACATAATATGAAATTTTTTCACAATTATATTTATTTTTTTGTTAGTAGTTGCATTTTTTTTATATACAATATATTGAGGTACTGGGTACTAGGTGCTAGGTACTGGGGGCTGGGTACTAGGATTAGAAAACAGGGAAAATGGAAAAGAAATTGAAAATTGAAAATGTAAAATTTAAAATTATATAGTAGTTTCAAATTTATTCGAAACTATACATTTTGCAAAGCTTACATAATTAAATAAACCTCAGACTTTATGTCTGAGGTTTAAAACTCAAAACTTTTTTATTTTTTCTTATCAATAAAATATCCTTCTATCTGAACAGGTATCCTATAATAGTTAGATGTAACCTGTTTACCCTTCTTTATCTGTTTTAGTTTAGCTTTAACTAATTCGTAGTCTTTCTGTATTATTTCATTATTTTTCTTCTCAACTTGGTGTATTTGAGTCATGATATTATACATGTCTTCTGTTAGTTTTTTAAACTTAATCAGATTCTCATTTCCAACATCTAATTCATAAATTTCTTCAATATTATACTCTTGTCTTATATTTTCAAATGCTTTATTAAATCTACTATCTATACTATTTATCTTATCAATTCTTAACTGTTTACTATTTATTAGATTATTCAACCTATCGTACTTTTGTTCTTTTATTATCTTCGTTTGAAGATTAGTTATTTCCAAAATCTCATTTAATAGCTTATGTTTCTCTTTTAAAAGTGAGAGTAGCTTTTCAATCTCACTATTTTTTTTTAGCATTTCTATTTCCCCTTTTTAGCTATCTTCATAGCCTGTTGCCATGTGTCTCTTAACTCTTTTATCATCACATAAACTTCTTCTAATACTTCTATATCTTTCTTAAAATTTGCTTCTCTTAACCTATAATTCATAAATTCATATAATTTGTATAAATTATCTCCTATTTCATATTTTCTATCGACTGTTGACATAAACTCAACTAAAATGTCCTGAACTCTTAATATCCTTTCATGAGCACTTTCTATATTTTTTTCTTCTATATATAGAATTGCCTGCTTCAAAAACTTTAATGCTCCATTATATAACATTAAAGTTAACTCTTCAGGAGAAGCTGTCATTATCGAATTCTGCTGATACTGTGCATATGGATTTTTCATTGCCATACTTTTTCATCCTTCCATAAAATTCTTTATTAGATGTAATTATTTTAATGCCATTTATTGCATTACAATATATATTTTATATAATTTGAACCTACTATCCGTTATTCCCTCGTTCTTATACTTTATTCTCACTTTTATATTTAATTTTACATTTTACATAAAGAATGCAATGCATTCTTTATGCTTACATTCCACCACCTAATTGACCCATAAGCCACGCTGATTGATTATTCATCTGCTGTATCGCTCTTTCCATTCTTGCAAACATCGTATAATAGTAATTTTCTTTATCTGCTAATTCATCTAATAGCTCATTTATCATTTCATCATAGTCACTTATTTTCTCATTTAACACATTATTATATTCTGTTACATCATTTTCAATACCTGCCTTTTCTAATAACAACCCTTTTCTTCCATTACTATCTCTTGTAGTCCTTATATTATCCTGCAAAATATCATATAATCTATGTGCTAACCCTTCTTCATTATACCTTTGAGCCCTATTTGAAGTATCAGAATAATCAATATCTGATTCCTTAGCAAATAAATTCATTACATCTTGAGGTCTGTCCTCTAAAGCCTGTCTTAATTTCTCTTCATTAATAACTAATTTTCCTCTGTCTTTGTAATTGGAGCTTGTTGTTATGCCTATATCATACAAGCTTATTCCTACACCTTCAACAGAATCATATAAAGCTGTTCTCATATCATTAACTATGCCTTCAAGTATAGAATCACTTCTTAAAATTCCACTTTTCGCCTTCTCTTCCCATAGTTCTATTTCTTTTTCTGTCATCTCATCCTTTTGAGCATCAGTTAACGGTTTATAATCATAATATTTCTTTTCACTAAGCTTTCCATTTATTGTAGAGATAACCTCATTATACTTCTCAACAAATCCCTTTATTTTCTCTATTAAGTCATCTGGATTAGAACTTATAGTAATATCTATAGGATTTACATCTGTATAAGTTGAATTTAATGTATATGTTACTCCGTCAATAGTAAATGTATTAGAGCTTCTTGTTGTAGTAACACCATCTAATTTAAATATAGCATCTTGACCTTGACTAGTATTTATTAGCTTAAAAGTACCTGTTAGCAGATTCCCAGTTACATCGGATAAAGAAATATTATTTACTGCCCCTTCTTGATTAGCCTGCAGTGTAAATTTATCTGTTAAACTACTGTAACTTAAAGTTACATTCGCATCACTTGAATTTACTTCATTTATTATATCAGCATATGTATAACTAGTATCAAAACTAAATGTTATACCATTTATTGTAAATTCAACATTAGAATCTAAAGTTTTATTTAAGTCAAAAATATTTTTATCGCCTGATGTAAAACCTAAATCACTAACTGTAGTATCTCCTGTATTAGTATCACTAATGACTAAAGTATGGCCATCTGCTTCAAAAGTAAGAGTTCCTCCATTTTCAATAACAGTTATATTACCAGCTCCAAAAGCATTATCTATTAATACCTGTAAATCATCTTTTAGCTGTGTAACGGTTAAACTTCCATAATCTTTTTCTAAAGTTATTGTCTTTTTCACCCCATCTAAAGTCAAATCAAAAGTGTCACCGTTATTTAATCCCGCTAAATTGACAGCCGCTCCAGTTAACCCGCTTGATACTTTGTCTGAGCTTGTCCACGTATCTTTTGTCGCAAGCTGTGTAATTTGCTCCAATTTATGAGTACCAAGTAAAGCAGATGAAGTAGCTTCAACAGTAACAGCACTTGTTACAATACCATTTACTTTAGCAGTAGCTTCATAGGCTTTAAACATACTAGATGACATGAAATTTGTTTCTGGTTTAAGTACATCAAAATATTCGTCTTTAAATCCTCTAAGCAAATTGCTAATTTCTCTATAAGCATCTCTTTGCCATACTAAGTATTGTCTTTCTTGTTTCGCTTTGTCTACTTTAATATTTTCAACTTTCATTAAATCTTTTATCATTTGATCTGTATCTATACCAGTAGCTAGTCCTGTTATCCTTAATACATCACTCACTTTATCACCTCACTTTATCTTCTTTCATCTACAAATATCCCTGATAGTTCAATAATCTTAGCCACTACATCAAGAATCTTTTCTGGTGGTATTTCTCTGATAACTTCATTAGTTTCTATATTTACAATTTTTATCATTATCTGTTTAGTTGCTTCATGTATACTAAATCTTACTTCTTTTTGTGCGCCTACTAATTTCTTATTTGCATCCTCAATAGCTTTAATTAAAGCCTTTTCTCCAATAGATAATTCATATTGCGGTTTCTGAGACAAAGGAATATCAGCATTTTCATTCATATTTGTATTGCCATCTATTCCTTGTATTTTACTTACTTCTTCAACATACTTTATATTTCGAATAGAGGTTTGTGAATTAATATTAGCACTAACTAACGAATTTTCTATTTTCATTCTTCTCTCCTCCGTTCTTACTCTATCTTCTATTATAATTATCGGAAGAATTTATAAAAAGTTTAAAAAAAAGAGCATATTTATCATGCTCTCCTAATTATTTTCGCTATTTTATCTATATCTTCAAACGTTAAAGATACAGAAGAAGGTAAATTGATTCCCTTTCTGCTTAACTCATTAGTAACTGTTAATTTGCCGCATTTATATTTTTTATATGGAATCATATTGTGTATCGGATTAAAAAATGGTCTTGTTTCTATTTTATTCTCAGCCATTATTTTAATTAGTTCATCTCTTTTAATACCATACTCATCTTCTATAACTATCGAATATAGCCAATAACAGTTTTTTGCCCAATCTTTTTCTATTGGAATTGTTATACCCTCTACTTCTTTCAATAACTGATTATAATACTTTGCATTATCTCTTTTGATTTTAATATATTCTTCAATTTTCTCTAGCTGAGCAACTCCCATAGCCGCTAAAAGATTCGGCATTCTAAAATTATATCCTATTTCTGGATGGGAAAAACTTTTATTTTCTCCTATTACTTTTGCCTGAGTACTTAAGAATTTCGCTTTTTCTCCAAGCTCTTCATCATTAGTAACAAGCATTCCTCCAGCGCCTGTTGTAATCAATTTATTACCATTAAAGCTAAAACATCCTATATCTCCAATTGTTCCTACTTTATGCCATATTCCGTCACTAGTCATATATTCTGACCCTAAGGCCTCAGTTGCATCTTCTATAACATATAGATTATATTTCTTTGCTAATTTCATTAAAGGTTCCATATCCACGGGATGCCCATATATATGAACTGGCATGATAGCCTTTGTTTTTTCAGTTATAAGTTCCTCGACTTTATTAACATCCATTACATATGTATCTCTACATATATCAACAAATACCGGTTCTGCACCAACATAAATAATCGGATTTATCGAAGCAACAAAAGTCATAGATGGAACTATTACCTCATCTCCAGGTCCTATTCCCAATATTGACAATGCTAAATGTAAAGCAGATGTTCCATTCACAGTAACTATAGCTTTTTTAGAACCAATGTACTCTTTAAATCTTTCTTCAAACAAATCAACATATTTACCTGCTGATGAAACCCAATTTGTATCTAAACATTCTTTAATATATTTCCACTCATTCCCTCTTATTTCTGGTATACACAATGGTATCACTTTTATCCCTCTTTCATTAAATTAAACATTATATATATCTGTCTTAAAATAATTTAAGTTATTATTTATCCATTCTATAGTTTCCATTAGTCCCTCATCTAATGTATATCTAGGACTCCATCCTAATATTTCTTTAGCTTTTGTATTATCGCATAATAGTCTATTTACTTCACTTTTCTCAGGTCTTAAACGTTGCTCATCACATTCTATTTTTACTTTTTTACCTGTAAGCGAAATTATTTTTTTAGCTAAATCTCCAATAGAAATTTCTCTATTCGTTCCAATATTAATTACTTGTCCAATGCTTTCATCTACTTCTGCCATACGTATAAAACCTTCTACAGTATCCTTTACATAATTAAAATCTCTAGTTGGCGACAAAGCCCCTAACTTTATCGTTTCCTTTCCTGATAATATTTGAGAAATAATTGTAGGTATTACTGCTCTTGCAGACTGTCTTGGACCATAAGTATTAAATGGTCTGATAGTAGCTACAGGCAAATCAAAAGACCTATAATAACTTTCAGCAATCTTATCTGCACCAATTTTGCTAGCAGAGTATGGCGACTGTCCTTGTAAAGGATGTTTTTCATCAATAGGTACATATTGAGCTGTACCATAAACCTCACTTGTTGATGTGTGTACAATTTTCTGAACCTCATACGTCTTACATGCTTCCAATATATTTAGTGTACCTTCTACATTTGTTCTAACATATGCAGCAGGTGACTGATAAGAATATGGTATAGCAATTAAAGCTGCTAGATGAAATACAACATCTTTACCTTTAATAACTTTAGAAATATTATCATACTCTCTTATATCCCCTGTATATACTTCTATTTCTTTTTTTACATGCTTATCTAATGTTTCAATCCATCCCCAGTTATTAAACGAATTGTATTGTACCAAAGCTGTTACATTCGCCCCTAACTCAACTAATCTCTCAGTTAAGTGGCTACCAATAAATCCATCTGCTCCTGTTACTAAAACCTTTTTATTCTTTAGTTGCACAAGCCTCACTCCTAAAAATATTATAATAATCCTGAATAGCTCGTTCATAATCAGGAATCTGTCCAATATCTAACCAATATTCCCTAATTGGAAAACTTCCTACATTACAATTATTTTCTAAAGCTTTATTTATAAGTTCTGTAATGTCATAGTATTCATTATCAGGTATATACTCTATAAGTTCTGGATTTACGCAATATATACCACCGTTTACAAAAAAATTCATTTTAGGTTTTTCCTCAATTTTTTGAACCCTTGTCTCATTAATATCCAAAACTCCATAAGGGATTTGTATATCATACTTTTTGCTTGCAATAGTAATATCAAACTTATTATTTTTATGATACTCTAGAAAACGTTCAAAATTAACCTTGGTCAGTATGTCACCATTCATTACAATAAAAGGCTTATCCAGGTATTGTTTTGCTAATTTTAACGCTCCTGCTGTACCTAAACGTTGCTTTTCATGGATATATTCTATGTTTACATCAAAATCTTTACCGTCTCTAAAATAGCTCTCAATTATTTGTGCCTTATAATTTACAGCTAATAAAATATTTTTAAAGCCATATGAACTTAACTGTTCAATAATAGTTTCTAAAATAGGTTTATCCCCTATTTTCAACATTGGCTTAGGAACTTCATAAGTTAAAGGCCTCAATCTTGTTCCCAAACCTCCTGCCATAATTACTGCCCAATTTTCTTTGTCACTCTTCTTTAAAATATCATTTAACAGAACAATATCTATAACTCTTCCATCATCATCTAATATAGGGATTTGCCGTATTTGCTTTATCTCAAATAATCTATTTATAAACCTTTTAGATGCACCTTGTCCAACAAAAACATAGTTCTCATTCATAATTTTTTCTGCTTTTTCTTCAAAACTCATACCTTTTAGAATTGCTCTCCTTATATCTCCATCAGTTATCGTTCCCAATAAATGTCTCTCTTCATTAACAACCAAAGCAATTCCTAATGCACCTCTATCAATTACCTCAATAATATCTTTAATTTTCATATCAGGACTGATAAGTATGTTACTAATATCTCTTCTCATTTTCATCATCCTTATATTTTATATTTTTAGCTGGTATTCCAACGACAATAGCATTATCTGGAATATCTTCTATAACTACAGCTCCTGCTCCAATAGTTACATTATTACCTATTTTTACTCCTTGAATTATTGTGCTTCCAATACCTATAAAAGACCCTTTACCTATTTTAACTCCACCAGCTATCTTAACTCCTGGAGATATGTGAACATGGTCTCCTATAACACAATCATGCTCTATAATCGACCCAGTATTGATAATACAATTATTTCCAATGCGAGTACAAGCATTAATTATCACACCTGGTAATATTACATTACCATTTTCCATAAAAACTTGTTCACCAATAATTGCTTGTGGATGAATAACATTAATAAAACTAAAACCTATTCGTTTTACCTTATCGTACAGACTTATTCTATAACTATTATCTTTTATGCTCCCCAAAGTAATTAGAGCTTTATTTATACCACTATTACGAATTTCTTGAAGTTTGCTATCATTCCCTATAATAGGAACATTTAAAACCTTTTCTCCAATACTTCGTATATCTGTTATACCAACTATTTCATATCTATTTTCTCTTTTTATAGCATCAATAACCACCTTACAATGGCCACCGCCGCCTATTAGAATGACTTTTTCTTTCATATTTGGTTAAACCCCTTCTACTATTTGAAAGATAATTTTTTCTTTAATAAATTTTTATTTAATAAAGCCTCCTTGATAATTTTCACAACTTGGCTACTACAATCACCAGAACCATATATATTAATTTTATTATTTAAAGAGTTTCTAAACTCCTTATTCAAAGCTTTATTAATACCTTCAACAATGTCATCCTCATTATAAGACACATCTACCACATTAGGTGGTCGCATCCTTCCCTTTTGTCTATTTCCAATATTAACTGTAGGTAATTTAAAAAATGGTGATTCTAAAATACCACTAGATGAATTACCTATCATAACATCAGAGTATTTAAGCAAGCTCAAATATCTTATTTGCCCCAAACTAAAATATACATGTGCATTTTGATGATGTGTTTGAAATTGTTTTATTTTATCAATTATTAATCTTCCACCACTATCCGCATTAGGATAAGTAAATATTATATTAGCTTTAAATCTACTCAAAGCATTCAAAAGATTATCTATCTGATACTCAAGACTATCATTTTCTAATGTTACTGGATGATAAGTTACCACAAAATTCGTATTATCTAGTTTTATACCTAATTCTTTCTCAAGTTGTGTTTTGCTAAGTAAAGGTAATCTTTTTATATTTTCAAAAGCAATGATGCCTATATTATGAACTCTCCATTCTTCTTCTCCCATTTTTATAATTCTTTGTCTATAAAATTCACTTTGAGCAAAATGTATATGCGAGAGTTTAGTTACTGCATGTCTAATCTGTTCATCTATCGCTCCTTCAGTTGACTCTCCACCACATAAATGTGCAATAGGTATATTCATAGCCACAGCCGTGGAAGCTGCAGCTAATACTTCATATCGGTCGCCTAGTATTAGTAAAATATCTGGTCTTAATCTTTCAAGAGATTGAGCCAAACTTATCATAAGCACTCCCATAGATTTAGCTATACCTTGCTCACTATCTGTTGAAAGAATCATATCTATTTTTTCAGCTATTGGTATACCACTTTTCTCAATTTCTTTAACCGTTAGACCATATTCAGGTGACAAATGAGTACCAGTTACAATTAATTGAAGCTCTAAGTTCGGATCATCATGTATTGTTTTTATTATCCAATACAATAATCCATATTCTGCTCTTGTTCCTGTTAATACTGCAATCCTGGTCATTAAGCATCCTCTTTTCTAATCATATTCCACGTAATAGGAGTATCTTCTTTTATGCTCTGTACAGCTTTATAACCTATTATTTCATCAATGTACTTTGGTTTTATCCCATACTCTGGTCTTTTTATTGCTATCTTATCCTCAGTGATTACTTCACCCTTTTCTATATATTTAACTGCAACTATACTTTTTCTTGCTACTTTTTTCACATTTTCTTCATTCGGTGTACATCTTTTTATCCCATCTCCCATTGATAATTCAATGTTTCTAATACTACTTACCATTTGTTTAAGTTCTTCTGGTTCAAGAGAAGCTCTATGATCTGGCCCTTTCATTTCTTTATCTAATGTAAAATGCTTTTCTATGACACAAGCCCCCATTGCTACTGCAGCAATGGAAACTTCTATACCTATAGTATGATCAGAATATCCTACTGGTAATTTAAAGGCTTGTCTCATCGTTTCCATAGCTTTTAAATTTACATCCTTATAAGAAGTAGGATAATTTGATGTGCAATGCAGAAGAATAATCTGATTATTACCTTCCTGTTGAATCCATTTAACTGCCTCTTCTACTTCTGCTAAACTTGCCATGCCTGTAGATAAAATTATTGGTTTATTTTTGCTAGCTACATATTTAAGCAATGGCTTATTAGTTAAATCGCCAGAGCCTAACTTATACATTTTAACACCCAATTTTTCTAATAAGTCTACACTATCTATATCAAAGGGAGTTGAAATAAACATAATCCCTTTTTTTTCACAATAATTATATAACTCTAAATGATCCTCATATGTTAATTCTAATTTTTTCAACATCTCATATTGAGATTCATTAGTTTTTGTATTTTGTTTCTGATACTCGGCTTTTTCAGCCTTTTTTGTAACAAGTTTGTCAGCTCTAAATGTTTGAAATTTTATAGCATCTACTTTTGCATCAGCAGCTGCATCAACAAGTTTTTTAGCTAAATGCAAATCCCCATTATGATTTACACCAGCTTCTGCTATAATAAAAGTTCTATCTCTCAATAAATCTTTATTTAGATACATTTTTTATACTCTCCTTAATAACTAATTCAGCTATTTTAAAATCTAATTCCGTATCAATATCGATAGATTTCATGACATCCATTATATAAGGCATAACAGTATCTCCATAAAAACTCTTTCTCTCTTTTATAACATTAACTGAAGTCAAATAAATTGCACCATTTAACTGGTATGCTTTAGGCATATCCTGTCTACGTGTATATTTTTCCTTTTTAAGAACAAAATCTTCAAGTCTACCCTTATTATCAATCTTTTTGCATAAATAAGGATGTGTTATAGCTTCACAAACACTTATAACGCTATCACAAATATTTTTCTTATATAAATCAATACAATTTTCTATATCTTTACTATCTCTTAAAGGAGAAGTTGGTTGCAGTAACATTATATCTTTATAATAGATGCCTTTTTTCTCAAAATGCTCTATAGCATGTAATACAACATCTATTGAATTTGCTGTATCTGTAGCCAAATGTCTAGGTCGTATAAAAGGTATATTAGCACCATAACTTTCAGCTATAGCAGCAATTTCTTCACTATCTGTAGATACAATTATATTAGAAAGCCTGTCAACCTTTGCAGCTTCGATAATAGTATAGGCTATAAGTGGAATACCATTTAATTTTCTTATATTCTTTTTTGGTACTCCCTTAGACCCACCTCTAGCTGGTATAATTGCTAATATACTCATACTATTAATACTCCTTTTATTGAAAATATATCTTATATCTATAATATCGACAAAAACTCCAATATTTTTAAATACATATTTAAACATAAAAATTACTGTTTCTCAGTTAATTTTTCCATATCTTTTATACATTCATCTAATAAAGGAATAGAATAATCTATTGCCTCCTTTATACCGCTATACAATAGCTCACTTTTTTTAGCTATACGCATTCCTTTTTGTCTTTCACTTTCATCTTCTTCTGAATTTAACACATTAAAAACACTATAAATAACTGGCTGCAAAACAGAATTTATCAATTCAAATTGTGATTTTCTATCCTTTATGTAGTTATCTATTTTGTCCAGTTTTTCTAAAATTTTATCTGTTTCTGCAGTATTATATCTATTATTCTTATATATCTTATATAGTTTTGAGCTTAAATCTAAAGCTTTTTCACATTTATTTTTAATCCTTTCAAATTCTTTTCGAATTTCTTTATAATTATCTATAATTTTAATAATATCTTCTTTTTTAATTACACGTTTATTGTCAAAAATATCTTTTATTTTTCTTGTAACATCTATATCTTCTAAACAGTATTTATCTATTACTTCTGCAAAAGTCATAACTTTTGTGCCTTTTATCTTTGCTCCGCCTTCAGTAGCGTCAATATACATCTTTTCAGATTTATCTTCAGCAATTTGTTTTTCAAACCATACTAAAAATGTATATAAGCCCGCATCTGTCAAAATATCTTGACCATTTATGTCTTTAACTGTCATATATATTTTATTACTTTTTGATTTTTGATCATCTAATTTGTTCCTACCATCATACATTGTACCTTCTGCATGAGTTTTTTTACCCGTATATGCTAAGTCTTGCCCTATAAAAATAATAGGATCTGCACCCATTTGTACAGCTAGGCTAAAAGCAGAAGTAGCAACTGACCCACCTATGCTTAAATATCCTGGATCAACATGTAATTCTTTAAATAACCTTACAATAAACTCTTCATCTCTTAGTAAAAATAATATTTTTTCTCCTTTATGGTCTTTTAATATATCAGGATATACTTTAATAGTATAAACTAAAGGAATATCATCATAATTAATCCCCTTGAATTTTTCATAATTTAATATATCACCATCTACAGATATGACTAAATCAGGTTTTATATTTTCTTTTAAAAGCACTTTTAAAGCAGTATCAACACAGATTATAACCGCCTTTTCTTTTACTTTTTTTAATAAATGTACATTTTTATTTAAAGATGGACCTGCTGAAACAATAATTGCTGGTTTCTTTTCAAACATATTAAATAAATCTTTTACAAAATTACTTTCAAATATATATGGGAGATTTTTAAATAGATTGAACTGCCATTTTTTTGAAAATAACATTACAGTATTCCTTTCAGCAGTTCTTATATACATTATCTCTTTTATAGCTTCTACAAAGTTCTTATAATCTTTCAAAAACAGCTTATCATAGTTTGGTATACTTTTATAAATAACTTTACTTACATTATTCAAAGTTACAATCTGCCATAAAATATTTTTATATTCTTTTCCTAAAGCTAGATATACATTTTTATTTTCCAATATATCGCTACAATCAATATGTCTAATAGCTTCTTTAAACACTTTTACATTCGGTTCAACAATAAGCAAAATATTATCCTTATCCATTTGTTTTACTATTTCTTTTGCATAATATCCTAATCCAAAACCAAACATTATGATAACAGAATATTTGGTTATTTTAAAAGTATCAGCCCATCTTCTTGCTTCCTGCAAAGGACGGTACTTACTATGAATGTGCATAGTATAACCTTGATTTTTTATTACCATAGATTTATTCTCATCTTTAGAATCTACAACATAGATGTCTAATTCAGAATCATCTTCAGAATTTAACTTTTCTAAACAACGTGGATATCTCTTTTCTAAACTATTCAAATTCATATTATATATTTGATTAAATTCAGTCACTTTTTTCTACCACCTCTTCTAATACTCGTGTAAAATCAATATATCTATCCTTTAATTTTTCTTCTATAACCTCTTTCAGCGTCATTATAATAGTTCCTCTTATTTTAGCTCCACCCTCAGTAGCATCAATAAAAGTAACTCTTTTTTCTTTTTCTATTCTATTTTCAATCCATCTGCGAAATATTGATAAACTCTTAGTTGTAAACACTGGTTTGCCATCTATTCCCTCAACTTTTCTCAAGTTTTCTTTCATTATTATTTCTTGGCATAAATATGTATCTCTAGCATGAGACCTACCATTAGTATAAGCCAAATCTTGTCCAACAAATATAATAGGATTACATCCAAATTTTATAGCTATATCTAGAGCTGTAGTTGCAACTGACCCTCCTGTCCTAATTAGCATATTCCCATTTTCCTTTGCATACTTTTCTGCTAAATAATACCCTTCTTGCAATGCTATAAATTTATAGCCTTTGTAGTTATTCATAACTTTTTCACTACACGTAGAAAGTACAATTATAGGAATTTTAATATCTAATCCTTCTAGTTGATTATATACGATATCATAAGGATCGGTAATAATAATAATATCTGGATAAATACCTTCTCTTATAAGAGGTTTTACAGCTCTACCTACAGCTAATATAATAGCTCTATTCTTTACTTTCTTTAATAAAGTCTTATTTTTATCGAGAGATGGTCCTGCTGAAACAAGTACGAGAGGAATATCAATAAACTTTTTAAATAAAACATCTATATTTTTGTCATAATTCTTAATATTTTTCTCGAAGTTTTTATCTAAAATATTAGATGCATTTAGCATGGAATGCTCTTGAACTCTAAATTCTTCTAACAAATATCTTATTTCTTCAAATTTTCTCGGCATAGACTGTAAAGAAGGCAAATGTATAATAAATTTTTTGTTTTCCAGCTTTAAAAGGTTTCTAAATCTATTAACAAAAATATTTATATCATCTTCTACTATAATGTGAACTTTAGGATTTTTTATTAAATCACTTAAATCTATGTTTTCAAGTGCAGCTTTAAAAACATATTTATTAGTTTCAAAAACATACAACTCAATATTATGATTTAATTCCAGTAATTTTTCTATATGATAAGCAAACCCAAAACCATAAACAACATAGTTTAATACATTATCATTATAATTTTTTTCAGCAAAAATCTCTGCCTCTTTTATTGGATTATACTTACTGTGTAAATAATAACTTCGACCATTACTATTTATTCTCAAAGTAGGAAATTTATTTTTAGATTTTATAATCTCAAATTCATTATCATTAATACTTATATCTTTAATCTTGCAATAAATATCCGGATAGTTTTTTTCTAGTAGCTCTACATTTTTCTCGTAGTACATATTAATTCACCTGAAAATTCATTTTTTGTAAACCCTTTTGCCATTCTTTCAATAATTCAATGATTTCATACTCCAGTAAGTCTGAAATTAATACATAGTCTTGATTCTCAACTGCATCTAAAAGTTCATTAAGTAAATCCTTTATTTCCTCTTCTTCTATTTCAATTTCATACTCCTGCAGAACATACTTTGTTCTAAAAACAACTTCTATTGCCCATTGAAGTCCTTCTATAATCTGAGGCAATATTTCTAATCCTTTGTCCTCTCGCTGCTCTCTAAAATCTTCAACTGCTGCATTAATTCCATCTATCAATCTAAAAGAATAATCATATAATGTTTCTAAAGCTTCATAAACAATATTTTGTCCCATAACTTTCTCCTCCCAAGTTAAAATAAGGCTGACCTGTATAAATTGGTCAGCCCCCTAATTAACCTAAATTATCTTAATAGCTGTAATACTCCTTGTGGAGCTTGGTTAGCTTGTGCTAACATTGCTGTTGCAGCTTGGTTTAGAATGTTTTGTTTTGTAAATTCCATCATTTCCTTAGCCATATCTACGTCTCTAATTCTTGATTCTGATGCTTGTAAGTTCTCAGCAGATACATCTAGGTTCTTAATTGTATGCTCTAATCTGTTTTGGTAAGAACCTAATGTTGCTCTTTCTGCAGATACAGACTGAATTGCAGTATCTAATACACTTAACATAGCTGTAAGAGAAGCTGCATCTGTACCATTAGAAATAACAATTTTACTTACATCTAATGCACCAGCTGAAGCGTGCATTTCTCCAATATTTATCTTCATAACTTGTCCGCTATTTGCTCCGATTTGGAATGTAGCAGTTGCTGTACCTGCTGCTAAACTACCGTTTAACAATTTCTTATTGTTGAATTCAGTTGTATCAGCTATTCTATCAATTTCTTGAATTAACTGCTCAAGCTCTTTGTTTATTTGTAATCTGTCTTCTGTAACATTAGTATCATTTGTAGCTTGAACTACTAACTCTCTCATTCTTTGAAGTATAGCTTGAGTTTCTTGTAATGCTCCCTCAGCAGTTTGGATTAAAGAAATACCGTCTTGAGCATTTCTTGATGCTTGTTGTAATCCTCTGATTTGAGCTCTCATTTTTTCTGAAATTGCAAGTCCTGCTGCGTCATCTCCAGCTCTGTTTATTCTGTATCCTGAAGATAATTTTTCAAGTGACTTTTCTTGTGCGAAACTATTGATTTTTAATTGTCTGTGAGCATTTAAAGCCATTAAATTGTGATTAATTCTCATGAAATCTCCTCCTTGAATTATTATTTTTGGCATCCATGCCGTATCCGCCTTCGGCGGAATTGAAATTTTAAAATTCAAAATTAAAAATTTAGATTTTAAATACAAATAGAAAATTTTGAATAAAAATGATTCTCCACGTCGGCCGCCCGTAGAGAAGTGTTTATTTTCTTCTCATTATAATTATCGGCAGGTACTTGTCCGACTTTAGCGTTTTTTGAAAAAATTTTTTTAAATATCCATCATAAATTGTCAATTATTTTTTAATATTTTCTTTAGAGCTCTAAAATCAATATTTGGTGTATTAGCAGCTTTTTTGTTTTCTTTTTGAATGGCTTCGTAGATTTCTTTTCTATGTATTTCTACATTTTTAGGTGCTTTTATACCAAGTTTAACCTTTCCATCCTCTATTCCTACCACAACAATTTCGATATCCCCATTTATAACTATACTCTCGTTTTTCTTTCTAGTCAGCACAAGCATATTTATACCTCCTGACCTAACTTGCCAAGTTCATCTAATATCAGATGTTTAGTAGTATATCTACTATCTTCTAATATTATTTGCTTCCCTAGTTTATTTTTTGAATTGATTATTATAGGTCCTACCAAATTAGCTGTCATTTTTGTTATATCCTCTGGTACAACAACTATTGAGTATACTAAAATATCTTTTTCTTCTTTTATATCAAGCTTATCAATAACTGATTGGGGGATATCAATCTCGTAATCTTTTTTGAAAAGAAATGGATTTATTATTACAAAGGCAAGATTAGGATTGTCTATTGATTGAAGCCATTTAAATGGGATTTCTTCATCTGGGTTATTTATTATTACAAATCTCTTTTGTTCTTCAAAAGCTAATAATCCATCCGAGAATGTAATTATGCTGTCTTCATCTATTTCAATCTCTCCGAAATGTTTAGTATTGAGTTTCATTATTGCGCCTCCTTTTTAGTAAAAAATCGTCTTTCGCTTTTCGTCTTTCGATCTTCGCCTTTAATTTAACGAACAGCGAATGACAAATAGCGATCGACAAATCAATTTTACATTTTACATTTTTAATTTTAAATTTATTTATATTTTCACGTCCACATATCTTATTTCTATACTAGGCTTTTGTTTAAGATATATTTCCACTTTCCCTCTTTGAAAATTAATAATCGGTCTATTTGTTTTATAGTCTATATTTACCTTTCCTAACTCCCAATCTATATTTAAACTTCCCTCTACATCTATTTTAGGTCTTGATTTTGGTATAATATCTATATTATAGTCAAATTCTTCCCATGCATTTTTTTCTGCTAGTTCTGGAATAGCTGGAGGCATACCATTCTCTATTTGTGCCATTCTGTTACCATCTTCTACTATTCTTGCAATCCCTTCCAGTACCCTCTGATAGCCAAGCATTGCAGCTTGTTTTTCTAAATCCAAGTAATTTTTAAGACCAGATTCAGCAAAACACTGATACTGGTCTATAATAACCCTTGGTTTTTCACTCTCTATTTTAACTCTTGGCATAGTCGTTTCTATATTTTGCTCTCCTTTAGGCTGTCTAATATTCATCTGTCCATTTGTTGTATTAATTTGTATTATTGGTTTTGTGGTAGTTATTTGTAGTGGCATTTTCTACCCCCAGAAAAAACAATTTTAAATTTTAAATTTTGAATTTTAAATAATAATAAATTACTTCTCTTTTCATTATCAATCTAATATTTAACATTTAACATTTACAATTTACAATTCGACTTTTTAAGGTAAAATATTTTACCTTAAAAAGTCGACAAGTGTTGGTTGTATTATTCTTGCACCTGCTGATAATGATGCTCTGTATACATTTTCGTTCATCTTTAAGTTCATAATAACTTCTGCAATATCTGCTTCTTCATTTTCAGCTAAAAGTTTTGTAAAGTTTACTGACTGAGATTCTAGTCTCTTTTTAGTTAATTCAAGTCTATTCATTTTAGCTCCTATATCTGCTCTTACAGACAATAAGTTTTCCATAACTTTATCTATTCTTCCCAAACTTCTTTCTATTGTATCTACATCTCCATTATCCATTGCATTTTTCAAGTCATCAAACAATGCAATAAGATAACTTTGATCTGCATTAGTTGAATCTGAAGTTTTATTTGTTTTATCAATATCATATCCATTCACATCTGTATCAAAATTAGGATTGTCCAAACTTACTTCTAGCTTACCAAATACTCTAACTCCTACTACATTAACTTCTACGTTATCCGACACTCCGACATTGTACTTAGATATTTCATTCTTTTCTAATTTATTCGATGCGAAAATTCCTGCACCAACATTATAGTTAGTAAGTTTATACTTACCATTTTCATCAAGCAAAGGTACATCAGTTTTAAATCCAGTAAAAATATATCTTCCTGCATATGTAGTATTTGCAATATTTATTAAATGGTCTTTTAATTGATCAATTTCTGATGATATCTGTTTCAAATCAGTAACATC
Organism: Caloranaerobacter ferrireducens; assembly: GCF_001730685.1. Taxonomy (NCBI): domain Bacteria; kingdom Bacillati; phylum Bacillota; class Tissierellia; order Tissierellales; family Thermohalobacteraceae; genus Caloranaerobacter; species Caloranaerobacter ferrireducens. The sequence continues at coordinate 147,691 of NZ_MDJR01000004.1, forward strand.
ATTTGTACCATTTGCAGCTTGAACTGTAAGCTCTCTCGCTCTTTGTAATACATCTCCTACTTCTGCTATAGCTGATTCTGTTATTTCAAGCCACGATACAGCATCATCTAAATTACGTTTATACTGTTCTATTTTGGCAATATCAGTATTTAACTTCAAGCTTCTAGATACTCCAATTGGATCGTCTGATGGAAGCTGAAATTTCTTTCCTGAAGAAAGCTTTTTCTGTATCTTGTCCATCTTTTTAAGATTATTATTTAAGTTTCTCATCATATTACTTATAAGCATATTATTTGTAATACGCATACCCAATCTCCTTTCAAGATGCCGCTTTTCGCTGTTCGTCATTCGATACTCGAAAAACGAACAGCGGACGACAAATAGCCAATCATCTTTATATTTAACATTTAAAATTTAACATTAAACATTCAAAATTTATCTGCCGACAAGTCCTAATCTATTAATTGTCACCTCATATATTGCATCTATTGTAGTTATCATTCTAGCAGCCGCATTATATGAATGTTGAAACTTCACCATATTAGACATTTCTTCATCTATAGATACTCCAGATTCTGATTCCCTTTTCTGTTTGATATTATCCATAATTGCACTTTGATTTTCACTCATCCTTCCAGCCTGCTGACTATCAACTGCAAGGTTAGACAATACTGCCTTAATAAAGTCATCTGGTGTACCCTGTGGAGTTGTATTATCAAAAAACGTCTTGTCCTCTCTCAATGCAATAAGATTCAAAACATTTCCGTTAGCATTTACTCCATTAGGCTGCATGGCAGCAGCTATATTATCTAAATTAGATACAATATCTCCAGATAGCGATATATTAACAGCCTTAACTTCATTTAACAATTCATTTAAATTGGTATAATCAGAAGTTTTTTTACCGTCAGCAGTAAACAAAAACATTCCTGTTGTATCATTTAAGCCATAGCCACTTGAATGCATTTCATTAATTTTTTCTACTATTTTATTAGCAAATTCATCTAATCTCTTTATATAGAATACAACACCTCTATAATTATTTCCTACTCCATCGCCATCTCTTAAATCTAACAATCCTTTAAGCTCTCCAGATTCTATTACTACATCTTGATTTCCTAATTCCCATTGCACCTGTACTAATTTTTCCTTAGGGTTATTTACATTATCTATTACGTTTGGAGGATCTTTTAATAAATTAACTTGAGTATGATCCACTAATGACATTCCTCCAATTGAAACTGTAAATTTACCATTATTTTCGCTCACTTTAATGTTTACTATTTTAGATAATTCATCAACCAATAAAGCTCTTCTATCTCTTAAATCATTAGCTTTAGTACCATCAAGTTCAAGTCCATATATCTGTTCATTTAGATTTCTAATTTGCCCTGCTAAATCATTCACCTGTTTTATTTTTGTACTCACTGCAAAGTTTAATTCCTTTTGCAGAGCATAAAGTCTTTGAGCAGTTTCATTAATATGTCTTGTAAGAGCTACAGCCTTCTCTCTAACTAATGATCTATGAGCATAGCTAGAAGGATCGGTACTTAAAGTTTCCAGTGCATCAAAAAACTCATCTAAAAATTGTCTAAAGCTTGAATCTGAAGGTTCATTAAATACATTTTCTATTTCAACTAAAGTATCTCTTTTTATTTCCCATTCTCCTGTTGGAGCATTTTCTTGCCAGTATTTAAAGTCAACATAACCATTCCTTACCCTAACTATATCGTATATTTCAGTTCCAGTTCCTAACATCCCTATTCCTGGTAATGGTAATGGTGAAGCAGCCTTTTGTAAGACTTTTTGTCTTGAATATCCTTCAGTATTTGCATTTGAAATATTGTGACTTGTTGTATATAAAGATTTTTGACTTGCTAAAAGTCCAGATACTGCTGTATTAAATCCTATCCAACCAGACATTATATTCACTCCGTTCATAAAATGAATTTTAAATTGCTCCCCCATTTGAAACTTTTTAAATATTTAACATTTAACATTTAGCATTCGGAAGATAAGATGCATTTAGCATCTTATCTTCCGACAACTCCCATTTTATTTATTACATTATCTATCATCTCATCTATCGCATTTACTACTCTTGTATTAGCTACATATGAATGCTGATATTTAAGCATATCTGTCATTTCTTCATCTAAAGATACTGCTGATACAGATTTTCTCTTATCGTCTATTTGCGATATAAGTATTTTTTGACTTTCTTCCATAGTTACAGCTTCATTTGCTGCAACTCCTATAGAAGATATTATATCTCTATAATAATCATCACTGTTCATATCGGCAAATAGGTATTCGTTCCTAAGTTCTGCTATTTTCTTTGCTATCCTTCCATCTCCTCTATCTCCAGATTGAGAAGCCGCTATATTGTTCAGTGTATCTAAACTAGGATTAAGTGCAATATTTCCAGCTTCAATCGGTTTACTCGGATTAGCAGCTACAAAGAAATCTTCTCCAACCGTTCCAAGTAAAGTTATACCTTTTTTGTGTATATAGTTTACATTTCTTGCTATTGTATTTACAAATGCATTTAATTTCTTTTTAACAGAAGGAATAATTTCTAGAAAACTTCCCAATTTACCCATATGTCTGCTTGCAGTATTTGTAGTCTCCTGAGAAAGACTTTCAGCAAAATCAGTTTTAGCAATATCATTAATACTAAAGAATCTTCCACCAGTTCCATCTGTTATACTATCCCAACCATCTTCTCCAACATCCCCAGTGTACTGATATGTAGAATCAGAAATAACAGTTGTAGATATTCCCAAATTATTTAATCTATCAACATAATTTGTTATTTCATTATCTGAAATTACGTTTGAAGTTCCTCCAATATTTTCATCAGTAATAATTATTAGTTTTTTATGTGAATTCTGTCTAAAATCAGCCATTGATTCTATATTAGATATCAAACCAGATAAATCTTCATTTCCAACTTCCGCAACCTGTGATAAAGATGAAGTAAAATCATCAACAAAACCACCTGTAATATCTGTAATAGAACCATTTCCGAATGTAATAAGCTTGAATTTAGGCTCAAGGCCTCTATTTTTTAAATCATCTTTATAATTATTAATCATATTATTTATATCAGCCATATTTGAAGTAGTTATATCTACTGCAATAACTACATCTACCTCTTTATTTACAGTACCATTTCCTTCAGTTAATATAGTTGTTTGAACATCTCCTCTTGAATGAAGTAATCCTAAAAGTTCTCCACCTTCTATATTTACTTTTTCCGAAACATCTTTCCAGAATATATCTACAAAAGCACTTCCATTTTTTCTAGTCTCTATTTCACTATAAAACTTTCCGTTCACTAGCCTTTTTCCACCAATAGAAACATTAACTACACCATTAGACTCTTCATTATACTCTATATTTACAAGCTCTGATAGTCTATCTAGTAAAGCATTTCTATCGTCTCTATAATCATTTCCCTCATATCCCTTTACTTCATAAATTAAAATATTATCATTTATTTTAGCTATCCTTTTAGCTATATCATTTATTTCATTAACTTTTATATTTATTTCCTTATTAAGATTAATTTGCAAATTATCAATCTGCTGACTTAAATGGTTTACAGTTTCTATAAAAGCTATAGCCCTCTCTTTAAGTAACCCTCTTATCGTAAGGTTATCAGGTTCTTTTGATAGTTCTTCCCAACCATTCCAAAACTGATCCATAACCTTTTGAAGCCCACTATTAGAAAGTTCGTTCAAAATTCCTTGTATCTGTTCAAATACCATATTTCTAGCAGACCAATAGCCATGTTGTTCCGACTCTAGCCTATATTTTAAATCTAAAAATTCATCCCTTATTTGTCTAATCTGCTGTATGGTTACTCCTGTACCTATCTGAAAACCACCTGGAAGATTAGAATATTGACTAGTAGATTGAATAACCTGCTGTCTTACATAGCTAGGATTATTTACATTAGCTATATTATGAGATGTTACATCTAATGATTTTTTATTTGTATATAAACCGGATATGGCAATAGACAATCCTGAAAAAGTCGAGCGCATAAAAGTACCTCCTACACTTTCGCATCAAAAATGCTTTTACTTTGTACTACATCATCTTTATTCACCTTATCACTATAAGTGCTGCCAGATAAAGCATTAGTCAAAAGACTTACATTTAAATTAATATACTCTAGTGAATCCTTTATTAAAGTACTATTAAGTGTATTTCTCTCCTTTAGACTATTAAGAACATCAATTAACTGCTGCTTTATGTCTTCTATTTCTTTTTTCTGTTCTTCACTTAAATAATCAGCAAGCTTTGATATGCTTTGAATTTTTTTCAATTTTAATTTTTCTTGAATTTTTGATAGAATATCTTCTCTTATATCTTCTAATTTACCTGCCTTTAATATCAATGCCTGCTCCTTTTGTGTCATCTTATCTAATTCACGTACCTGACCTGAAGTAATAATCTCTGTTTTATCTATAGATAGCTCTAGCATATGCTTATATAAATTTAGTTCCTGAAGTAAAATCTCCTTCAAATCCTTAATCAGATTCTCCATTTTCTTCACCACCCATTAAACTCGCTTGTCAATATTTACATTCTCAAACATCTTTTCAACAATCTTACCAGAGTCTATTTTGTAAGTTCCAGTTTCTATTTGTTTCTTTATCTCTTCAACTTTGTCTTTTCTAATATCAGGTACATCCCTTAATGCTTTCATAGCAATTTGATATTCTATTGCTTTGTTAGACAAGCTTAATTTATCTTTTTTCTCAGTTTTAGCTGATGTTTTTATATCCTTAGTTAATTTTTGATTTTTATACAATTTCAATGCTTTATAGATGTTATTATTAATTATTTTCATAAAAAACACCCCATCCTTATTTTCTACTTCTATTATCGGTAAGGATGGGGTAATACTTTAGATTATTTTTTGTATCTTTCTGCAATATACATTTTGTCTCTCGCTCTATTATTACTTGTAATTCTTTCCTTTTTAACTACAGCACCTTTTAATTCTCGTTGTAACTCTACTACACACTTATCACAAAATCTTCCTGTTTTAATAGGTCTTCCACATCTTTCACAAGCTAGTATCAAATTGTTATGTGCATCTTTCAATTCTAGCTTGCCTTCTCTTAAATATCTAAGTATCTTTTTTACAGGCACGCCAGTCTCTTCAGATACTAACTGTATATTTGCTCCTGGATTATCATATATATATTCTTTTACTCTACCAAATTCTTCCTCTTCCTCTTTTCTACACTTAGGACATAATTTATTAAACCCATCATATGCATATATTTTCCCACACTTTGAACAGTTTCTAATATTCAAGATATCACCCCCAGATAAAATATTATGTATGTATTGGTACAGTAGCTAGTGTAAGTACATAAACTTTGTTTGCTCCTGCTTTCAATAAAGTTTTACTACACTCATCTACTGTCGCACCTGTAGTATAAATATCATCAATTAAAAGTATATTTTTATTTTTAAAAACATGGTTATTTACAACCTTAAATGCATCCTTTACATTCTTAATTCTCTCTCTTTTATCAAGTTTATTTTGTATTTCTGTCTTTTTTATTCTCTTGAAATTTTTTGTATCTAATGGTATTTTCAATATTTTAGATATATATCGGCATAAAAGTTCAGATTGATTAAACCCTCTATATGCTATTTTAGATTTGTAAAGTGGAACTGGTACAATAATATCTATATCATTTATATCACTTTCTATAAAGGCTTGTACTAAAATTGGTCCTAAAGCCTTATACATATATGCCTTCTTACCATATTTATATTTGTATATAGCTTCCTTTACAAGCCCTGTGTATTCTAATGGTGATATTACCTTTTCAAAATAATGCTTAAGTCTAATACAGTCAGGACATCTATCCGGCAAATATCCCGGTTCTAACGGCTTACCACAAACAGTACATATGTTGCCTTTTACAAAAATAAGCTCATTAAAACATTTTTTACATATATGTCTTTCATCTAAAGCTACATCATACTCTTCACAAATAAAACATATACCTTTTTCAGGATAGATAAGCTCTAAAATCGTATCAAAAAAAGCTTTTAATACGCCTTTAAATTTATTCATTATTTTTATCCTTTCTGAATAAATTCTAAAACTCTATGCAATCGCTTATTAAGCCCTGAATATCTTTTTGTAATTCTATTGTTATTTATCATCATATATAAAAACTTTTTATTGCCTACAAGTACAACTAACTCTTTTGCTCTAGTAATTGCAGTATATAAAAGATTTCTTGTCAAAAGCATTGGTGGTCCCCAACATATAGGCATTACAACTACTGGAAACTCACTTCCCTGACTTTTATGAATTGTTGTAGCATATGCTAATTTTAGTTCATCTAACTGACTAAAACTATAAATTGCTTTTTTATTATCATCAAATAAAACAGTCATTTCACTTTCTTCTTCATCTATATCATAAACATACCCAAAATCACCATTAAATACTCCTTCACCTTCTTCATTTATACCATCATCTTTTATAATTTCCCACTTCATTCTATAGTTATTTTTTATTTGCATAACCTTATCCCCAACTCTAAAAATGCTTTCCCCTACCTTTTTTTCATTCTTAAGTTTATGCTTAGGGTTTAAGACCTCTTGGAGCCTTTCATTTAAAGCATTTACCCCGGTATCGCCTTTTTTCATAGGTGTCAAAACCTGAATATCTTTTACAGGATCGTAACCATAAAACTTAGGCAGTCTCTCTTTGCAAAGCTCTATTATAGTATCGACTACTTCTTCGCTAGAATCCTTATTAATAAAAAAGAAATCTTTACCCTTTACATTTAAAAAAGGTAAACTTCCTTTATTTATTCTGTGGGCATTTACTATAATCATGCTTTCTTGGGCCTGTCTAAATATCTCATTTAATTTAACTACTTTTACAACCTTACTATCTATTATATCTCTTAATACATTACCAGGTCCAACTGACGGTAATTGGTCAACATCACCTACCAATATCAATCTAGTCCCTGGCATTATTGCCTTAAGTAAATTATTCATTAAAAGTATATCTACCATAGAAACTTCATCTATAATTACTACATCTGAATCTATTGGTGTACCTTCATCTCTTGCAAATGCCATTCCTATTTCATCATCTACAAAACTATACTCTAATAATCTGTGTATAGTTTTTGCTTCTCTACCAGTAGCTTCACTCATTCTCTTCGCAGCTCTACCAGTTGGAGCTGCTAATACTACAGACAATCCTTGGTTTTCAAATAACTTTATTATGCTGTTTATTGTAGTCGTTTTTCCAGTACCAGGACCTCCTGTTATAACTAAAACTCCATTAAAAATTGCTTGCCTTATGGCTTCTTTCTGATTCTGTGCAAATTTTATAGAGCTTTCCTGTTCTAATTTATTAATTTCTTCTTCTACATCTATATTAAGTTCCTTTAATTCTGTCAAAGCCAGTTCTATAATTTTCTTGCTTACATTAGCCTCAGCATAATAAAATGGCATATAGTAAACTCTAATTTCATTATCGACATTCTCAAGCTGAATCTCCTGCTTTAGTGCAAGAGCAGTAATTCCGTCCTCTACAAGTTCTCTTTCAACTTCTAACAAACTCTGCGTTTTATCTACAAGTTCTTCTTTTGGTACATATGTATGACCTTCAGAAGAAAACTCCATCAAAGTAAATTTTATACCTGCAAACACTCTATAATTAGACCTTAAATCTACACCCATACTCCTTGCAATCTTATCTGCCATTTTAAATCCTATACCAAAAATATCTTCTGATAATCTGTATGGGTTTTCTTTTATTTTTGATATTGTTTCATTTCCATATTTCTTATATATTCTAACTCCATACGTAGGACTTATGCCGTATTCCTGAAGAAAAATCATAACATCCCTGAGCTCTCTTTGCTCTGCAAAAGCTTCTGCAATCTTTTCTGCCTTTTTCTTACCAATTCCCTCAACTTCTATTAATCTATCTGGATTATATTGAAGTATATCTATAGAGTTAAGTCCGAATTTTTCAACAATTTTTTTTGCAGTTTTAGGTCCAATCCCAGGTATTAAACCTGATGAAAGGTACTTTTCTATCCCGTTTAATGAAGCAGGAACTACTGCCTGATATGTATCTACTTTAAACTGCTGCCCATAATTAGAATGATACATCCAGTTTCCTTGAACCTTAAGAGTTTCTCCAAGATTTATTATTGGTATATAGCCTACTATAGTTACTACATCATCTTCAGTTTCTAATATGGCAACAGTATATCCGTTTGATTCATTTCTATAAATTATCTCTTCAATAGTTCCCTGTAAAGTAATCAAAACTCAGCCTCCAATTATATTTTATATTTTTCATAATCCATAGGAAATTATATACCTTGTTAAATTGTGGGTAATCTTAAGATATAATTTCCGTAATGGATTTCAAAAAAATCTTCCTTAATTTTAAATTCATTTAAATCGAAGATTTTTTATAATTATTATATCATTTGTCTATTATTGGTGTATAGTGTCTCGCTATTCGTCGTTCGCTATTGGCTATTCGATGTTCAATTTTGAACAGTCGACATTTGAATTGTCAATTGTCCATTGTCAATTGTTAATTACAAAATCTACAAACTATTGGCTTTTAATTTTACATTTTCAATTTTAAATATTAAATTCCTTTCGTTCCCTGTATCTTATACTCTACTAGCTTTCTTAAAATATCCATCAACTGATTCACCAAAAAAGCTATATCTCCTTTAGTAGCTGGTTTATTATATGCGCTATAAAAATCGTGACTATTTTCTTTAATTAAACCATATGTTTTTCTATCATATACTCTTTTTACTATTTCACCATGTCTTACATGCTTATAGGCTGTCTTTAAAGTTTGATTAATTCTTACTTTAATATTTCCTTCGAGTATTATATATACCCCATTCTTCTCTTCTTTTATATCGTTAATAAACTTCAAATTAAAATATCCAAACGAACCATCATTTTTAAATATAGGCTTTCTAACCTTTAATGGTATAAAAATATTTTCACTATCGAATGGAATAGGAACTATGTTAGAAATTCCTATAATTTTACCATAGAATTCTCTTGAAGCCATCAAATCAAGAGTGTAAAATTTAGCTATATTTTTAAGCACAGTCTTTATACTCTTAAAGATATAATTTTCTTGTGTTTTCAAGGTTATTACCTTAGTACAATTCCCGTACATATCAATATATATAGGAATTATAGCCATAATTTCATCATTTAATAATTTTTCAACATTAACCATTTTTCCCACCCCTTTCATATCAAAATTATATATCGAACATATGTTCGTGTCAAGCTATAAAATGGCAAAGCCATTTCGTCATTTGCTATTCGCCGTTCGTTATTCGCTATTAGCGGCAAGGAAACGTTTTGTTTGCCATATTATGCCGAAAACAGAAGGTAGGAAATAAGTGGTATGATGATAGGTACTGGGTACTAGGTATTAGGTGCTGGAGGAATTTGAAAATAAATCGCTACTTGCTATTCGTCAAATAAAAGTAAGAAGCGAATAGCGAGTAGCGATAAGCAAAAGACGGTAGCATTGCTTTAAGATTTAATTGCAATTATGGCTTTTGCGAGCTCATTTATACTCTCGGTTAATCTATCCAGTTTACCTTCTATTCTAACTAATAGATATATGGAAACTGCTATTGGAAAACCAAGATTAGCAATTTGAGCATACAAATCTTCCATATTACACCTCCTTATCTTAGGTACTAGGTACTGGGTACTTGGTACTAGATATTAGAATTAGAGAACAGAGAATAGGATAATAGGTACTAGGTGCTAGGTACTAGCTTAAAATTTAAAATTGAAAATGTAAAATTAAAAGTAAAGCTGAGCGGCAACTGCACACTCAGCTTTTCATTTCTATGCTAAATTTAGCTCTTGAACATCTGTAGTAACTATTCTAGCACCTGCTATAGCTACAAGGTCTCCTCCTGAAGAATTAAAAATGTTTTTAAGTATTATCTCATTCATAGCAGCAGATACCTCTGCTTCTGTTAAATCATCTCTTGGATTATCAATAGAAATAGTTGTTTTTTTATCTAACTGATTTTTGAAAACCATCTCTAATCTGCTGTTCGCCATCCTCACACCTCCTTTACACTAATTTAAGTAATTTAAATGCCCTAAATACTTTCTACTAACTCAACTTCGTCAATTCTCCTTATAGATACTACAGGCAGCTTCTGTAGACCTGTTAAAGCTATAGCTACTGAGTAAACATCTTCATTTGACGCAGTAGCTTTAACCTTAGAATAAGTTTTGGATTTTACTATCTGCTTTCCATTCTGGTCTACTCCACCATCTAAATTTAGTTTAATTTTTGAATCTTGACTTACTGTATTTACAGCCATCCTCTCACCTCCCTTCTACTCCTTATATAGAAGAAAGGCTAAAAAATTACTATAAATTTTTTCACTTATTCATTTACCTATTAATAAACTATTTATTTATGAAAAATATACGCGAATGCTTGTAATAATTTAGTTAGAAAACTAGGTGAAAATTTTTTAGAAAATCCGTAGGCTTAGCATGGACGCTAAGCCAGCTTCCCAGAGTCAGGACGACTCATTGGGAGCGTTAGGATTTTCAAAAAATTTGAATCTAAAGTTTTCTCTAAATTATTACGCATGAGTCTTATTTTTCATAAATATCTAGAAAAGTTCTATCAATAAACTCAAAATTACAATAATTTTCTTAATTTCTTTATTGCAGAGGTTTTGATATTTACAGCAGTTCTATAGCTTATATTTAATTTCTTACTTATCTCCTTTAAAGAAATATTTTGAATATAATACATAGTAATTACATCTCTTTGTCTTTCAGTAAGCTTATCTAATGCTCTTGCCAATTCTAATATTTCTTCATTTTTTATAACCATTTCATCTTGCAATAAGTTTTCATCAGCAATACAATCAATAAGCTCTAAACTGTCATCTCTTGAACTTATCATTTGATTTAATGAAATATACTCTTTATTCTTCCTGCTATTATTTAAATAATGAAACTTCAACATTGCCTTTACATACCCTAAAAGATGAACCCCTTTATCCTTATCATAATCTTTTAAAGCTCTTAAGATTATTTCGTATCCCTCTTGAATTAAATCCTCATATAAATCTACCTTGTTAAAATATCTTGTGATAGAAGATAACACTATTGGCTTTAGTTTAAATAGTAGTATTTCCTTCGCTGCTATATCTCCATTTTGAGCAGCATCAAGCAATTTATTTATTTCATTATACATAAGCTCCCTCCAAATTAGAGGGGCGCCCCTTCTTTATTACCGGCAAGTATATAGTATCTTGATGCTGCTTATTTTAAAATTTATGACTAGTTCTTTTTCATTGAGTGAATTGAACTAAATTCGCTGTTCGCTATTCGTCATTCGTAGTTCGACAAAAAAGAAAAAGAGAAAGTCAATCTGTGACTTCCTCTTCATCCTCAATATTAACCAATATTTCATAATCTACATTATAGTCTTTCGAAATTACTTCTATTGCTTTTATTATTTTATCGTTTTCTTCTTTTAACACAAATATAATACGGTCAAAATCATCCTTTAAAGTATCTAATAAGTATCCTACGTCATCTTCACTTTCCACAAGCACCTTGATAGTTGTATCTCTCTTATCCACATATCTACACACATAATCTACATATAAGTTCTTTATAAATACAACTACTCCATAAACAAAAAATACGTATACTATTATAGTAAATAAAAGTATTATCATAATAATCACCCTCTTTTTATGGGGTATATTATTATGATATGAATTTAAACTTATAACGTTACTTTTTCTCTGCTCCCAGGTTTTTCAATAGGTAAGCCCTTTTTGCAAAGAGGGCATTCTTGTTTATCATAAGTTTCTATATCTAACTTTACTGCACTAAAGATAGGCAGTCCTAGATCTACATTATTCCCTCTCCTGTCTACTATACAAGCTATTCCAATAACTTCTCCACCGAATTCTTCAATTATTTTTTTTACTTCCAAGCTAGATTTTCCGGTAGTTACAACATCTTCTGTTATCAATATTTTATCTCCTTTATTTATCTCAAAACCTCTTCTTAGCTGCATTACACCATCTTTTCTTTCTGTAAAAATCGCTTCTTTACCTAACTGTCTGCCTATTTCGTATGAAACTATTACTCCACCCATTGCAGGTCCTACAACTTTATCTATCTCCAAGTCCTTCACTTTATCTACTACTACTTTCAAAACCTTTTCAGCAAAGTTCGGATATCTTAAAACTTTGGCACATTGAACATATTTATTACTATGTTTACCTGATGATAACAAGAAATGTCCTTCTAATAACGCATCACACTCTTTCAAAATCTCAAGTACTCTTTTCTCTTCCATACATAAGCCTCCCTTTTCTCGCTATTCGAAATTCGCCATTCGATATTCGATTTCAGCTATTCGATTGTCTAAAAGCCAACAGCCGACAGCTATCAGCCTTTAATTTAACCGATAGCTGTTAGACGTTAGCTGATCGCCTTGATTCCCAATTTTACATTTTCAATTTTAAATTTTCCCCAGTACCTAGTACCCAGCACCTAAATTATCCCCCTTATCTCCTCTATAGACTTTATTCCTTCTTCTTTCATAAATCGCTCAATTCCTTCAAGTATTTCTATACCTGCTTTTGGATTCATGAAATTTGCCGTTCCAATTTGTATACACGTAGCACCAGCCATAATAAACTCTATTGCATCTTTCCAGTCTGTAATTCCGCCCATACCCATAACAGGTATTGATACATTTTTACAAACCTCATGCACCATTCTTAAAGCTATAGGTTTTATTGCAGGTCCAGAAAGTCCAGCATAAACATTCTTAAACATAGGCTTTCTCTTTCTTATATCTATAGCCATTGCCTTAAATGTATTAACAAGCGATATTCCATCTGCTCCTTCTTCTTCACATACTTTAGCTATCTTTACAATATCCTCTGCATTTGGAGAAAGCTTTACTACTAGAGGCAATCTAGTAATACTTCTAATCTCTCTTACAATCTTTCTTGCACTTTCTTCTTTTATTCCAAAAGCCATTCCGCCTTCCTTAACGTTTGGACATGATATGTTTAGTTCAATTATATCCACATCTTCCTTAGAAACTATTGAAACAGCTTCAATATATTCATCTAACGATTTACCACCAATATTCACTATAGTAACTAAATCTAGTTTTCTCAAAAAATCTAGTTCACTTTCAATAAATCCCATCACTCCAGGGTTTTGAAGTCCAACGCTATTCATAATTCCTGAAGGAGTCTCCCAAATTCTTATTCCGTCATTCCCTTCCCTTTTATTTAAAGTCAATCCTTTAGTACATATTCCGCCTAACTTTTCTATATCATAAATTTCACCATATTCCCTACCAAAACCAAAAGTTCCAGAAGCCATTATTATAGGATTTTTAAACTCAACCTCTTTAAATTTAACTTTAAGATTACACATCAAATACCACGTCCTCTCCAAGAAAAACAGGTCCGTCCTTACAAGTTCTCTTATTCCCTGATTTAGTCTTACAAGTACATACTAAACATGCTCCAACTCCACATGCCATCCTCTTTTCGATTGAAACATACACTTTAGTATGATACTCTTTCGCCATATCAACAATCTTTTTCATCATAATTTCAGGTCCACAAGTAAATATATAGTCATATTTTTTAAAATCTATTTCATCAGTTATAAATCCATCCACATTAATATAGATATTGTCTGCGAATTCCTCGTACTTTTCCTTTAAGATAGCCTCATTTCTAAAACCCATGTATATATCAAGCAAGTCTACATCTTCGTTTTCACTTAACTGCTTTGCTGTTAAATATAATGGAGCTATACCTATTCCTCCACCAACTAGTGCTATTTTACCTTTAACTAAAGGAAACCCGTTGCCATAAGGACCTTCTAAGCTTATTTCATCTGATGGTTTTAACTTACTCAAAATACTAGTCCCCTGTCCTTGCACTCTATATAGAAACTCAATATAATCTTCACCTATATCATGAATACTTAAAGGTCTCGAAAGTACAGGAAATTTGCCCCATGCTCTTACCATGTAGAACTGACCCATTTTACCTTCAAATTTTCCTTCTACTCTTAAAACAAATATGTCCTGCCGAATGCATTCATTCGAAATTACTCTTGCCACCTTAAAATATCCTCCTTCATCTTTATAACCTGTTTTCTTGCAAGTTCATTAAAGCTCTGTCCTTCATCAATGCCTTTATGGGCTTTAATTATTCCTCTTGATGAATTTACTACTCCGCACATCTTTTCTCTAAAAATTTCTTTTAAATCTTCTCCTGTACCTCCCTGCGCTCCATAGCCAGGTATCAAGAAAAACATATTACCGCACACATCTTTTATCTTTAAAAACTCCTTAGGAAAAGTAAGCCCTACAACTCCACCTATCAAACTAAAACCGCTCTTTCCAACAAAACTTTCTCCCCATTTCTGCACATTTTCAGCTACCTTCAAGTAAAGAGGCTTAGCGTTTACCTCTAGCTCTTGAAAATCCTTCGAGCTTTTATTAGAAGTCCTTATCAGTACAAAAAGTCCTTTTTCACCTGTACTAAGGTACTTAAAATATGGACTTATTGCATCTAACCCCATATATGGGTTCACTGTAATGAAATCAGCTTCAAAATCCCCTTCAAAATGTGCTTTGGCATACATTTCAGCAGTAGATAGTATATCTCCCCTCTTAATATCCGCTATTACTACTTTTCCCTTTTCTCTTATAAACTGAAGTGTCCTACTATATGCCTTTAACCCTTCAATACCAAAAGCCTCATAGCATGCAATCTGCACCTTATAGCATGCCACTAAATCATAGGTAGCATCTATTATCTTTCTATTAAATTCAAAAATTTTTTCTTCAAGCGTTTTAGTACTGTTTAGTAAATATTCAGGTAAATATTCCAATCTAGTATCTAATCCAACACAAACCGGCCCATTTTTCAAAACCTCTTCATACAGCTTATCTATTATCATACTTAACGCTCCCTCTCTTAAAAGTCATCTTCACCTTTCCTAAAACTTTCTCTCCATTAAATGGATTATTTTTACCCTTAGATATAAAGTTATCTGTATCTATTTGGTATTCTTCGTCTAAATCTACTAATACTAAATTTGCCTCATAACCTTCCTCTATAAGTCCACAGTTTAGGTTTAATATTCTAGCAGGATTGTAAGACATAAGCTCAGATAGTTTGTTTAGTGAAATACCATTTTCATGAAACACCTTATACACCATAGAAAACGCCACTTCTATTAAAGAAATTCCAGGAGCTCCATTTTGTTTATCCTCCAAACTATGAGGTGCATGGTCTGTACCAATGACATCTATATACCCCTGTTTTATACCTTCTATTAATGCAATTACATCTTCTTTTTTCCTAAAGCTAGGATTTACCCTATAATCTACCTCGTATCCAAATATATGATGTGGAGTTACTTCACAGGTAAATTTGAGATTTGCATCCTTAAATTCTTTAATTAAACTTAAGGTCTTTTTAAGACTTATATGGCATACATGAAGATTTCCTCCTACTTCCTTTAAAAGACCTAAATCTCTTTTTACAATCTCAAATTCCGGCTGACAATGAGTCAGTACTCTAAATTTTAGCTTATTTGAAAGTATTAACGCCTTTTTCATTACTTCTTCGTTAAAAATAGTATTTCCATCATCTGAAAACAATCTTGTATATTTTAACATCTCTTTAAAATCAACAAATTCTTTTCCTTCTAGATTTTTAGTTAATGCAGAAATCTGTATAATATCACATAAATTTAATTTTCTGCTCTTATCGAGTATATACTCTAAGACTGCTGTATTATCACAAATGGGCTTTGTATTTGCCATAGTACAAAGTGTAGTATATCCACCCTTTAACGCTGCTTTCTGTCCACTTTCTAAATCTTCCTTATATAGATAACCTGGATCTCTTAAATGACAGTGCATATCTACAAATGAGGGTAAAAGTATAAGACCTTTACCCTCTATTATTTCAGTGTCCTTTGATATATTTACATCTTCGTCTGCCTTAAATATTTTTTTAATAAGCCCATCCTCTATTAATACCGAACCATGGAAAGCTCTTTTTGCATCAACTATCTTTACATTTTTTATAACGATGTTCATTTTTATCACCTACAGAGAAGTTTTTGCATCACAATATTCACATTTGTATTCCTTTGTTTTTTCATCTACCAAAGTAAACTCAACGTCTTCAATTTTTTCAATAGTTGTTACACATCTAGGATTCTTACATTTTAGTATTCCCTTTACTGTCTTCGGTAAACTTAATTTTATTTTCTCTTTTATCTTCTCATTTTCTATTATGTTTATTGTTATATCTGGGTCTATTAATCCTAAAATTGTTAAATCTAAATCTATTTCATTTTCTATCTTTATTAAATCCTTCTTTCCAAGTTTATTAGATGGTACATTTTTAATTAAAGCTACTGTATAATCTGCTTTGTGAAGTCCTAATTCTTTAAATATCTTATATCCGCATCCAGCTTTTATATGGTCTATTACTATACCTTTTTTTATCGCATCTATATTAAGCATAAATCTCAACCCCCAATAATTTTATAATCAGTGCCATTCTCACAAACATTCCAAACCTAGCCTGTTTAAAGTATACAGCTCTTTCGTCACTATCTACTTCCATAGCTATCTCGTTTACTCTTGGAAGCGGATGCATTATTATCATGTCTTTTTTTGCATTCTTTAATTTTTCTAATGTAAGAATGTAGCTATCTTTTAGTCTTAAATATTCTTCTTCACTAATAAATCTTTCTCGCTGAACTCTAGTCATATACAGTATATCCAGCTTGTCTATTACATCTTCCAGACTAGAAGTTTCATAATATTCATGTCCTTTTAATTCATCCTTAATATATTGGGGAATTTTAAGCTCAGATGGGGATATAAAAACAAACTTTATATTTTGATATCTGGATAATGCTTTTACAAGAGAATGAACTGTCCTACCGAATTTCAAGTCACCACAAAGTCCTATTGTATGATTAGAAATGCTTTTTTTGATAAGTTTAATAGTGAGAAGGTCGGTAAGAGTCTGGGTTGGATGCTGATGTCCTCCATCACCTGCATTTATAACTGGAATATTGGAATATTTTGAAGCAAGCTTTGGAGCACCTTCTTTAGGATGTCTCATTACAGCTATATCTGCATAACATCCGATAGTTCTAATGGTATCTGCAATACTTTCTCCCTTTGCTACCGAAGTTGATTTTGCTTCTGAAAAACCGATTACATTTCCACCCAATCTCAACATCGCTGCTTCAAAACTAAATTTAGTCCTTGTAGAAGGTTCATAGAAAAGTGTTGCCAATAACTTCCCTCTACAAATGTCTGAATAAGCATCTGGTTTTTTAATTATGTCTTCTGCTAGAGTAAATATTTCGTCTAGCTCCTTAATAGTAAAATCGTTTGGTTCAATTAAATGCCTTCCTTTTAACATTTTATCTCCTCCTTTTTAGCCTCACTGGACTATATTAAAGGCAAAACAAAAACCTTCCTCATCGAGACGAGGAAGGTTATAAGCACATTTATAGTCATATAGACACGACAATTAAGCCATGTGCTATATATACACACACAAACGCCACTATTTAATACCTTCCTAGCCTCTCTGGACTAGGTTAAAGATACTTTGTCTTTCAATTATTCTACTATGAACAAGATTATATGTCAAGGATATTTTAAATATTATTCACCTAAACCTTCTTTTCTTAATATTTCAGCCTTGTCTGTCTTTTCCCATGGTAAATCTATATCTGTTCTTCCAAAATGTCCGTATGCAGCTACTTGTCTGTAAATTGGTCTTCTTAAGTCTAAATCTCTTATGATAGCTGCAGGTCTTAAGTCAAAGTGTTTCTTAACTAATTCTTCAATTTTGCTTTCTTCTATCTTTCCTGTTCCAAATGTATCTACAAGTACTGAAACTGGATGAGCAACACCTATAGCGTATGCAAGTTGAACTTCACATTTATCTGCTAATCCAGCAGCAACTATATTTTTTGCAACATATCTTGCAGCGTATGCAGCTGATCTGTCAACTTTAGTAGGATCCTTTCCTGAGAATGCTCCACCACCATGACGAGCATATCCACCATAAGTATCAACAATAATCTTTCTTCCTGTTAAACCAGCATCTCCTTGAGGTCCACCTATTACGAATCTGCCAGTTGGGTTGATGTAATATTTTGTTTCATTATCTAAGTATTCATTTGGTATAACTTTTCTTATTACATGTTCTCTTAAATCTCTTTCGATAGTCTTTAAATCTACCTCTGGACTGTGTTGAGTAGAAATAACTATCGCATCTATTCTTACAGGTTTATCGTCATGATATTCAACTGTAACTTGAGTTTTACCATCTGGTCTTAAGTAATCTAGAGTACCATTCTTTCTAACTTCTGCTAATCTTCTTGCTAATTTGTGTGCTAATGATATTGGAAGTGGCATAAGTTCTGGTGTTTCATTACAAGCAAAACCAAACATTATACCTTGGTCTCCAGCACCAATTAAGTCAAGTTCATCTTTTGCTTCTTCTCTGTGTTCTAATGCTTCATCAACTCCCATAGCAATATCAGGAGACTGCTCATCAATAGAAGTTAAAACTGCACAAGTATCGCAGTCAAAACCATACTTAGCTCTAGTGTAACCAATATCTTCAATAGTCTTTCTTACGATTTTTGGTATATCTACATAACACTTAGTTGTAATCTCTCCTGATACTAAAACTAGTCCTGTAGTAACTGATGTTTCACATGCTACTCTTGCTTCTGGGTCGCATTTTAATATAGCGTCAAGCACTGCATCTGAAATTTGGTCACAGATTTTATCAGGATGTCCTTCAGTAACTGATTCTGAAGTAAATAACCATTTTCTCATCTTCATACCTCCCATACAATATGAATTTTAAATTTAAAATTTTAAATGTTAAATATTAAATTCAACATTAAATATAGATAGAGTTTACATGGTTATTATTAGCAATTATAGTTTTTTTATGTTATATCATAAGTTGTCAACTCACAGGTGATGGTTATTAGTTAGTAGTCATTAGTCTATTGACTATCGACTATTGACCAATTTCAACATATCGTGTCATCTGTAGCAGAGTATCTTCCATAGTAGCGGAGAATTAATTCTCCGCTACAAAAAATTTTCAATTTTACATTTCTCTGCCCCAGCACCTAGTACCCAAAATTAAAAAAATCCCCTTCCAAAAGGAAGAGGTAATACTCTGAATTAAACCTCATCTTTCAGAATCTACATTCTGTGGGACTTAGCACCGTGTAACTTTAGTTACCGGTTGCCGGGTTTCACAGGGCCCATTCCCTCCACCACTCTTGATAAGGTATCAAGATTTTTATTAAATTGTCCTCAAAGTATAATATCACAGCTTGCAAACTAAGTCAACAGTTTTTTCTTCATTTTTCATAAAGTTTATAATCTAACTGTCGTCAGTATTTTTCGTCATTGGCTATTCGTCATTCGCCATTCGCTTCTTGTCTTTATTTGACGAACAGCGAAAAACGAATAGCGAACAGCGATTTATTTCGCATTTTTTCCTGTCCCCTGTCCTCTGTTCCCTGTCTTCTTTTTTATATCTAGTACCTAGTACCTAACTATCTACATCAATCCAACAACTTGATTACTTAAAATAAAAACTATTAATCCGGCTGTAAATACACCTGCCACAATTGCTGGAAAAGAATATTTGAAATCTATATTAAACAAAGTCGCTGCTACACATCCAGTCCAAGCACCAGTAGATGGTAATGGTATTGCTACTAAAAGAAATAACCCTAAAGCACTATATTTCTCAACTTTTTTACTTCTTTTTAAAGTCCTTTGCTTAATCCAGTCTACAATTTTACCAAACATCTTCGTCCTTCCAAAATAATCAAATAAAGGTTTCAATAACTTAAGCAAAAAAGGTACGGGTATTAAATTACCTATAATACTTAATACTGTACTATGTACAGGTGTAAAACCCATAGCTATTCCAAGTGGTATCGCTCCTCTTAATTCAAAAATAGGTGCAGCAGCAACAAGCATTACAATGAGTTCATCCTTTAAAACTTTTAAAGTTTGCACTAACATATAAATCACCTCGTTCTATATTGGTTATTCGTCGCTCGCTATTCGCTTTTCGCCTCTTGTTTTCGATCCATCATTTGCAATTTGCGTTTCGAACGACGAACAGCGAACAACGAAAGACAGCACTATAATAAATTATATAGTATGAAGAAAAAAATAGAAATATTTTTTCGCAATTCTACATTGGTTATTTCATAATGGTAAGAATTAGAACCAAATCTTGGATTTAAATAAATTTAGGAAGATTTTGCCTATATCCATAAACGGAAATTATATTCAAAATTATCCACAATTTAACGAAGTTTATAACGACTCTGGCATGTAAGCATGCCAGAAAAAGTTTCAATAAAATCAACATTAATTTTTTTATATAAGATTTTATTATAATTTCCTATGAATTATAAAGAAAAACTAAGAATTAATTAGAATTTCTAATGTAATTTCAATTGATTGGTTGTTAACAGTATTGCAAGTTAACTCAATATGTTTTAAAATAACATTCGTGACAAGTCAACGGGGTGTGGCGCAGTTTGGTAGCGCACGTGGTTTGGGACCATGGGGCCGGGGGTTCGAGTCCCTCCACCCCGACCAGAAAAAAACAGCTGAGAATATTCTCAGCTGTTTTTTTGTTTTGTAATCCTTTTGTAATCTAAACCTTAGCTAAATAGTATATAATAAGTATTACAAACAAATCCATTTAATACAAACATTACACACAAGAAGAGGAAGGATTGATTACATGAGAAGAATAGTAGGGGCAATAAGAAAAGCAGTAGAAGAATTTAACCTTATAGAAGATGGCGATAGAATTGCCGTTGGAGTTTCAGGCGGAAAAGACAGTTTGACTCTATTATATGGATTAAAGATATTCCAAAGATTTAGTCCAGTAAAATATGAATTAGAAGCTATCACTTTAACTTTGGGTTTTGAAGATTTTGATTTATCTAAAGTAAAAGAATTCGTAAAAGAAATTGATGTCCCATATACTATAAAAGAAACCCAAATAGGTAAAATTATTTTCGATATTAGAAAAGAAAAAAATCCTTGTTCGCTTTGTGCGAGAATGAGAAGAGGAGCCCTGCATGACCTCATGAAAGAAAAAGGTTTAAATAAACTAGCTCTAGGACATCATGCAGACGATGCCATCGAAACATTATTCTTAAGCATGTTTTATGAAGGAAGAATAAATACTTTTTCACCTAAAACTTATATGTCCAGAAAAGATATTACAGTAATCAGACCTATGATATATGTTACAGAACATCAAATAAAAGGAGCTGTTAAAAAACATAACCTACCTACTGTAGAAAGTCCTTGTCCTGCAAATAGAAATACCAAAAGAGAATATGTAAAACATCTTATGAAAAATGTATATAAAGATATTCCTCAAGCAAGAGACAGACTTATTACAGCTATCAAAAATAAAGAACAGTTAAATTTGTGGTTTTAGTGACTGGTTACTGAATTCAAAGGGGGATAACTATGAATAGACTTTTCAAAAAAGTAGTTTCATATATAACTAGTGGAATAATCATATTTTCGAGCTTGTCTCTAAGTTTTGCAGACAAGCCAATACTGATCCACGAAAGAAAAACTGTAGAAAATATTTCAAGTGGTATCATACATGAACACATTCAAAAATTTACCTCTGACGGTTGGTGGAATATAAACGTTTTAAGAGTAAATTTAAAAGATAAATACACTAGCTTAGATGTTCTTTTTAATGAAGAAGGAATCTCTAAAAGAGAAACCCTATCTAACATGATAAAGATTTCCCAAGCTGTTGCAGGTATCAATGGTGATTTTTTCTCAACAGCTAAAAATTCCTTTCCTTTAGGAGTTGTCATATCAAATGGAAAGATGATTTCATCTCCATCATATCAATGGGATAAACTGCCTATATTTGCAATAGATAAAAATAATCATCCTTTTATATCCTTCTGGAAGTGGGAGATCAAAGCAGTTCCAGAAGACGGACAACCTGTTATCCTCTCTGCAATAAACAAATCAAGTGACAAATATGAAGAAGTCATTTTATACGATAAAAAATGGAGCTTAAAAACCATAGGAAATACTTATTTTGACGATATGATAGAAATTGTAGTTGAAAAAAATACAGTTAAAGAAATAAGAATTAATGAACCTCCTATCGATATGCCAAAAAACGGCTACATATTAACTGGGCGTGGAAGAGTTAAAGATATACTCCTTAATAATTTCAAAGTAGGTAAAAAAGTAAAGCTTGAAATAAATACTACGCCAAACTACGAAAACATAAAAACAGCTATAGGCAGTGGAACCTATATTGTTAAAGATGGAAATATTGCAGATTTCACATTAAACATAAAAGGTAAACACCCAAGAACAGCACTAGGAATTAACAAAAACAAAGATGAACTTATTCTCGTAACAATTGATGGTAGAGATGTTTCATACAAAGGCGTAGACCTAAATACTTTAGCTGAAATTATGATAGATTTAGGAGCATATGAAGCAGTTAACCTAGATGGTGGCGGTTCTACTACCATGGTACTAAACCCACAATACGAAGAAAATCCTATTGTTGTAAATCGTCCATCAGATGGTAAAGAAAGAAAAATATCAAACGGGATAGGTATATTTAGTAATGCTCCGAAGAGAAGCTTAAGCTATATAAAAATATATACTGATGATACTAACATATTTGTTAATACATCTAGAAATTTTTATATCAAAGGATTTGATAAATATCATAATCCTGTTAATGTAGATATTAATAGAGTAACATTTGATATTTCAGGTATACAAGGCAAATTTAATAAAAACACCTTAATTCCTAAGAAGTCAGGAAAAGGCAAAGTAATAGCTAAATATAGAGGTAAAAAAGCTGAAATTGAAATAAATGTTTTAGACGAAGTAAAAGAACTACAATTCGGCTTTGATAAGTTCCATATAGATGTAAATAGTCAAAAAGATTTAACTGAAATATACGGAAAAAATGATGAAGGCTATACAGCAAAAATAAATCCAAAAGATATTACTTGGATG
Organism: Caloranaerobacter ferrireducens; assembly: GCF_001730685.1. Taxonomy (NCBI): domain Bacteria; kingdom Bacillati; phylum Bacillota; class Tissierellia; order Tissierellales; family Thermohalobacteraceae; genus Caloranaerobacter; species Caloranaerobacter ferrireducens. The sequence continues at coordinate 170,945 of NZ_MDJR01000004.1, forward strand.
ACATATGGCAGTATTGGTAGAGTCATAAACGGAATATTTTACAGCTCTAAAAAGCCAGCTTCTGGTGCTATTACTGCTAAAATTATGAATGCTGCCAAAAATATTGAAGTTTCAGTAGGTTACAATGAAGTTTTATTAGAGGACTTTGAAGATTTGAATAACTTAAGTTTCTTAAGCTATCCTCAAGAAGTTAAAGGAAGTATTGAACTAGATAATAAAGATGTAATAAGCAGATTTTCTCTTAAGTTAAATTATGACTTCACAAACTTAGAAAAAACTACAGCAGCATATGCAATTCTAGGAGAAAATGGCATTAAATTAGAAAATAAACCTGCCAAACTTGGCTTATGGTTATATGGCAATAAAAGTAACCACTGGTTTAGAGGTAAAATAATAGACAGCAGAGGAAAAACTTACTATGTTGATTTTGCAAAAAATATTGACTGGAAAGGCTGGAAGTGGATTACAGCAGATATCCCAAATAACGTTACTTATCCTATAACTCTAGATAGAATTTATATTGTTGAAACCGACCCTTTTAATAAAGATGAAGGCTACATCCTAATAGATGGACTAAAGGCTCTATATTCTACCCCATATAAAACTATGATTCTGCCTGCTGAAACCTATATAGAAGATAATCTTCAAAAAAGTGAAAAAATAAGTGAAGGCGGCTTTAGTTTCATAGTTGCCAGAGGTATTGATGAGCTAGATATTTTAATTAAACATCTTATAGGTAGCAAAATAGCAAAAAAAATAAATGAAAATCAATTAGGAATATTACTAGGTAAAATGAATAATGTCATCCTAGATAGAATAAAAGTACCTTTTGCCGAAGCATCTAACGGATATTCATACTTTAGAAATAATAATACGTTATTTATACAGCTTGATGATACTGAAAATAGTCTAAGAGTAATAGATGCAAACCAATGGCTTTGGCTAAAAGAAATACTAAAAAAGTCTAATGAAAATAACATAATTATTTCTTTATCAAAGCCTGTATTTGGAGAATCTGGATTTACTGACAAATTAGAAGCAGAATTATTTCATGAAATATTAACTCAGTATAGAAGTTCAGGTAAAAACATTTTTGTAATCCAAGGAAGCAATAGAACAAATGTAATGCTAAAAGATGGAATACGCTATATCGAAGTAGAAGATATAAATCTAGAAAATATAAACAATGTATTTAATATTAAATATGTTAGATTTGTGGTAAATGGAAATAAAATAGCTTATGAGATATTGCCATTATTTCAACAAAAGAATTAGAGGGACTTATGCGTCCCTCTTTATTTTGTAGAAGGTATGTCTAAAATTGTTCGCTTTATCCAAGTTGGGCCTTGCTCTATGTCATCTTTACCAATCAAATCATTTGCTTGATTTTGTCCTTCATCTGCATGATAGACTTTCATTGCATAATCATCTTTTCCATCAACCCCATCATAAACGCCAGGATTTTCAACATCAACTCTTAAGCTTAACATAATTGCAACAACCAATATTGTTAGTATAACTGCAAATACAGAATAGTAAAGCTTCCTCTTACCCACATGAATCACCCCTTTTCCTTCTTTGTAATATTATATACATCTAAACCGACTTTATACATTTATTGACATAAGTCTTTTTTTTGTTTGGTATACTCCCTTTTCTAACAACATATATTTGAATGAAGGGGGTATGCTATGGGCTCAATAAGAGAAATAAATATACACTATTCAGATGAAAATGGAGCAATAACCTTATCTAAAAATTTAAAACCATACATGACAAATGATTTAGTTATAGTCTGTATAGGAACAGACAAGTGTATAGGTGACTGTCTTGGTCCTTTAGTTGGAACACTTCTTGAAAAATCTAACTTTCCATATCCTATATACGGAACACTATATAATCCAGTTCATGCAATGAATCTAAAAGAAAAAATTAATTATATCAACGAAAAACATCCATACAGCTTTACAATAGCTATAGATGCATGCCTTAGTAATGATGAGAGTATAGGAACTATACAACTAAGAAAAGGACCTATATACCCTGGAAAAGGGGTTGGAAAAGAGCTTCCTCCTGTAGGAGATATTTCTATTATAGGTATAGTAGATATATTAGATGAAAATACTAAAGCAAACTTACATAGTATTAGACTTGGATTTATAATGAAATTGGCTGAAGTTATTGTGGATTCGTTATGGAAAGCGATAAAGTGAAAAAATCGACCATAAAGGTCGATTTTTTGATTATTCGATGTTCGTCGTTCGTTATTGGTTGTCTGCTTTCTGATTTAAAACTTCTAAAAGCTTAACTATTACTTTTGCTGCACCACTTCTAGTTAGTGGTTCTTTTGGTTTAAATGTTCCGTCTCCTTTACCTAACATAATACCATACTTCCCTGCTACTTTCACTGCTGAAATAAACTGTGGATTAATTTCAGCTAAATCCTTATATGTCAATTCAGCTTCTATATTCTCATCACCTAATATTCTCGCTATCATCAAAGCTGCTTCTTCTCTAGTAATATACCTATCAGGTCTAAAAGTATTATCCTCAAAACCATCTAGATAACCAGCTTTAGATACTGCTTTTACATAATCTATTGCCCAATCTTTAATATTGTCTTTATCTGCATAATTAAGCTCATAACCTTCACCTTCGAGTTTAAGTGCTCTAGCTATTAAAATAGCCATTTCCTGTCTAGTAATACTCTTATTTGGATAGTATTTCTTATTACTATCTCCATTTACTATACCCATATCATAAAGCTTAAGAATATAATCTTTTGCCCAACAATCAGCTATATCCTTGAGTGGATATTCTTCTTTTTCACCAATTTTTACTATCCAATTACCAACAACCCAACCTTCTAACTCTCCATCTCTCTGCTTAACTCTATACCAAAAATATCCTTCCTTCAAAACAGGTCCTTCTAATACATCTAAAACTGTACCACCTATTACTCGTCCAATCTCTACTCCATTAGGTTGTTTTCTAATTCTTAGAGAAGTTTTTACATCAGCTTTTACTATATCTCCTTTTTTGTACATTACAATATCGCCATAGTGGAACGGCTGTGGAGTATCATAATGCTTATTTTTATCTGGAAGTCCATTCTTAGGAAGCAATTTAGGATCTATAGGTGTTATTTTCTGACCATATTCCTTTTCTGCCACTAAATATATCAATTGCTGATACGTATATTTTTTAGTCCATGTTGGATATTTATAAGGAACCATATTAGGATTATTACTTTTACTCCAACCGTTATATGCCCATAAAGCAAAATACCAATGTTCCAAAATATTAGGGTTCATATCTCCTATTCTAGGTAGCTTATTTAATGCCATGTTCCATTTCATTAATAGAACCTCTGCACCAGCTTCTATATTATAATCAATATCATACTTAAGTCTGTTTGTGTCAAACCATCCATATTTATTATAAATTTGCATAAGTCCGATACTGCCTTTTCGGCCTGTATAAACTGTCCCATCAGGGTTATACTGCTGAAAAACACTTTCTACTCTCGCTATTGATTTGAGTATAACAGTTGGAATACCTCTTCTCTTAGCTACTTCTTCTATTTTTTTTTCTAATACTTCTCTTGGGGGATTTATTCTAGCATCTTGAGCATATCCGTAATCAACGAGAAAGGTGAATAAAAACAAGATGCTCAGGACTAATCCCAAAAGTTTCTTATGCATCTTAAAAGCCTCCTTTTTTTCGTCGTTCGCTATTCGCTACTCGACTTTCGCTAAATTCAAATGCTAATTAACAGTCAACAGGATTAATTCCGTCTTTCGCTTTTTGTCTTTCGAATATCGACCAACAAAAGGTAAATAACAGATGGCTGACGAATAGCGAATAAATATTACATTTTACATTTTCAATTTTTCATTTAAAATCTAGTACCCAGCACCAAGTACCTAGCACCCAATACCTAGTACCTAGCACAATACCTAGTACCTAGCCTAATATTATTTTATCCAAAAACTATATATGACAAAAGTCCCAAAAATGATATACATGATTATCTTTGACCAATATTTTTTATTTTAAACATTTTTATCTGTACCAGAACAAAATTATAATAAGCCAGAAAATTTGAAATTTTTCTGGCTTATTTTTTTAGAATTCATTTAAATATTTTCATCTTTGTGTATAATTCAATTTTTTAACTCCCAAAATATATATTTGCAAGTTTCGTAAAAAAAGTTCAAATGTAACATCCTTACCAAAAATCAAATAATTATAAAGTATATCCTTCCCTATTTCTTCTACTGCTTCCTTAAGATCTTGATCTGTTATTTTAACTCTTTCTCCCCATTTTTGTTCTAAACTTTTTTCTACTAACATCTTCAACCTCTCCATAATATTAACCTCCATCCCACCATAATAATATATGTATATATTATATCATCATATTCCCCTTTTTGCATCACTATATTTTTTAATATGCTAACTATGCTAGGATTAATTTAGAGGTGATAAAATGAATTTTGCAGAAAGATTAAAATTGTTGAGAGAAGAAAAAAAATTACGTCAAACCGATCTAGCAAAAATACTTAATATAAGCAGACAATCTATAAGCAACTATGAAAATGGCGTTAGATTTCCTAATGATGAATTACTTCTTCGACGTATTGCTGAATTTTTTGATGTATCTATTGATTACTTACTCGGAGTTACCAATATTAGAAATTACTATTATGAAAATCACATAGATAATATCGAAGCAAAAGAAAAGAGCTCTACCTATCAAATTGACAAAAAAACCGCATTAAATAATCTATTTTACGAAGTAGATGACCTTCCAAGTGATATAATAGAAAAAATTACAGCAATTATAAAAACAATAAAGACATTAGTCAAATAAATAATTCTAAAGAAATAAGCCGAGTGTTAACTCGGCTTTATTTGATAAAATTGTTTATTCTACTTAATATTTCTTCTTTAATAGCCTTAAGCTTATCTTCTGCCTCTATTTTATCTTTTCCATTAGCTGAAAAATATATTTTTAACTTTGGCTCTGTACCAGAAGGTCTTAATGCATACCATGATTCGTCATCAAAGATAAACTTTAAAACATTTGATTTTGGTAGTAATATATTTTCGCTGCTGTCTTTAATGTGATCATAGCTCTTAGATGCTTTATAATCGTTAAATACTTTTAAGTTAAGCTTGCCTATTTGGGTTGGATAACTACTTCTAAAGCTCTCCATTACCTTATCTATCTTCTTCTTTCCTTCAATACCTTCTAATTTAATAGAATATAAATCTTCTATATAGTACCCATATCTTTCATATAAATTAATTAAAGCTTCGTAAAGTGACATTCCTTTACTCTTATAGTATGCTGCCATCTCACAAATAAGCATAGAAGCTATAACTGCATCTTTATCTCTTACAAAAGAACCAGTCAAATATCCAAAACTCTCTTCATAACCAAATATGAAGTTCTTATCTCCATTTTCTTCAAATTCTTTAATCTTTTCACCTATAAATTTAAATCCTGTCAAAGTATCTATAGTTTCTACATCATAATGTTTAGCTATTACCCTGCCTAATTCACTTGTTACTATAGTCTTAACCATTACACTATTTTCAGGTAAAATCCCCTTTTCTGTCATTGAACTCAATATATAATCTAAAAGCAGTGCACCAGTTTGATTTCCACTTAATACTTTATATTCTCCTTCTTTATTTTTAACAACAACTCCAACTCTATCGCAATCTGGATCTGTTCCTAATATAATATCAGAGTCTACCTTTTCTCCTAATTCAACTGCCAATTTAAATGCATCTGGTTCCTCTGGGTTTGGATACTCTACAGTTGAAAAATTAGGATCTGGCTGTTCTTGGCTTTCAACAACAAATACATTTATGTATCCTAACTCTTTTAGCACTCTTCTTACAGGCATATTCCCAGTACCATGTAATGGAGTATAAACTATTCTTATATTTTTATCGATATCGTCTCTAACACTTAAATCTTTAACCTTATTTATGTACTCTCTATCAATTTCTTCTCCAATAATATTTAATAACCCTTTATTCAGTGCTTCTTCTTTGCTTATAATCTTTATCATTGAAAATTCTGTAACTTCATTAACTTTCTTTATTATCTTATCAGCTAAACTTGGTACTACCTGTCCTCCATCTTCCCAATAAACCTTATATCCATTATACTCTGGTGGATTGTGACTAGCTGTAATAACAATTCCAGCAGAAGCTTTTAGATATCTAACTGCAAAAGATAATTCAGGTGTCGGTCTTAAATCTTCAAATAAATATGCTTTAATACCATTTGCAGCCAATACTAGTGCAGCTGTTTCTGCAAATTCTCTTGACTTATGTCTTGAGTCATGAGCTATTACTACTCCTCTTTTTACATATTCACTTCCATTTTCAATAATAAAATTAGCTAATCCTTGGGTAGCCTTAGATACAGTATATTTATTTATTCTATTAGTACCTGCACCAATCTTTCCTCTAAGTCCACCAGTACCAAATTCTAAATCTTTATAAAACCTATCTTCTATTTCTTCTACATTATCCTTAATTGATAATAATTCATCTTTTGTTTCTTTATCAAAGTACTCACTATTTAACCAATAATTGTACTTCCCCATAAAATCCATCTTCATCACCCCGTATTTTATTGTTAAATCCTTAGACTGTATCTATGGTTTCCCTATCCTTTTTCGTATTATTATAGACTAACTCATTCACCCAGTCAATTCCTTCCTGAGCGTATTTTAAATCTAAATATTTGAAGTCAGGTTCAAAAATTATAGGAATATCGTCATCCCAAGTATAAATAAGTTCTATAGTCTTTTCTATGTCTATCCAGCCATCGTTTGGATTTTGATTAGGATGAACTGGTATATGACCATATTTAGAAACATCACTAAAACCTCTGGTATTCCACAGGTGTATAAGCCTAATATAAGGTAGTATTTTTTCTAGTTCTTTAAAATAATCCATATTGTTTATCTGACAGGACAAATATAAATGACCGACATCTAAACATATTCCTAAATTTTCGTGATCTTTTATAATATCTATCCAATCTTCTATTTTATAAAATAAATCATTATAACCTACATATTCTAAAAAGATTGGCAGATCATATTCTTTACTTAATTCGCTAAGTCTTAAAGCACTCTCCTGTGCTATTCTTTTTATACTATCTGGACTTCCAACATTACTAGTTACAAAATGGATTACAACTTCACTCGTTGGAAGACTTTTTGCCATAGATAAATTTGTCTTTAGTATCTCAAAAGTAGCATCTCTTAATCTTTTATTATCACTTACATAGTAAGTGACAGTAGGATCTGACTGGTGAAATACAGGAGCATGATAAGTTACCTTTAAAGGAAACTTTCTAGAAAACTTCAAAAGTGCAGTTATCTCTTTAGCTCCTGAGAATTTATGGCACAATTGAACTCTCTTAAAGTTATGCTTGGCAACATAATCTATTCCTACGTTATGAATAGAAATTCCTATTTGCGGATTCATGAATTTCCTCCTCGTAAATTTCTACATATTCTATTGTACTATAAATATAATCATTTATCAGAAAAAAGTTCATTGTATCCATTATATTATTCTATACAAATTTACCATTTTCCTGTTTTATAATCTAAAAATTGGTATAATTAGAATTTTGTAAGATATTTTTGTATCTCCCATTGTGAAACATAAGCCTTATATTCATTCCATTCAAGTGTAACAGCTTCTACAAATCTATTATAAATATGTCTTCCTAAAGCTGATTTTATTATTTCATTCTTAGAAAGCTCATCTAGAGCATTCATAATATTTGACGGCAAGCTAGCTATTTCTTTCTTTACTCTTTCTTTTTGATCCATATTGTAAATATTACTGTTAACTGCTTTAGGAGGTTCAATTTTATTCTTTATACCATCTAAACCAGCTTTTAGAATAACTGCTAAAGCTAAATAAGGATTCGCAGATGGGTCAGGACTTCTAAGTTCAAATCTTGTAGAATTGCCCCTTTTTGCTGGAACTCTTACAAGAGGACTTCTGTTACTAGTTGACCATGCAACATAAACTGGAGCTTCATATCCAGGAACCAATCTTTTATACGAATTGATAGTAGGATTAGTTATAGCTGTAAACGCTTTAGCATGCTTTAATATACCTCCAAGAAAATAATATGCTTCTTTAGAAAGCTGAAGTTCGTCATTTTCATCATAAAAAACATTTTTACCATCTAAAGTAAAAAGCGACATATTAGTATGCATACCTGAGCCATTTATTCCATATATGGGTTTAGGCATAAATGTTGCGTGTAGCCCATGACGTTGAGCAATTATTCTTACTACCATCTTAAAAGTCATGATATTATCAGCTGTTGTTAATGCATTATCATATTTGAAATCAATTTCATGCTGTCCAGGAGCTACCTCATGATGAGAAGCTTCTATTTCAAATCCCATTTGTTTTAGAGTTAAAACCATATCTCTTCGTGCATTCTCTCCTAAATCTACTGGTGCAAGGTCAAAATATCCTGCATTATCATGAGTTATGAGAGTTGGTTTACCCTTTTCATCTGTATGGAAAAGGAAAAATTCACACTCAGGACCTACATTAAATGTATATCCCATTTCTTCTGCTTCTCTTAATACCTTTTTTAACGTATTCCTTGGACAGCCTTCAAACGGATTTCCATCTTTATCGTACACATCACATATAAACCTTGCTTCCCTAGTCTTAGTTACCCATGGAAAAACCACAAATGTTGAAGGGTCGGGCTTTAGATACATATCAGATTCTTCAATTCTTACAAATCCATCTATAGAAGAACCGTCAAACATTATTTCATTGTTCAAAGCTTCTTCTAATTGTTCTATAGTAATAGCTACACTTTTTAAAACTCCAAAAATATCAGTAAATTGAAGATGAATAAATTCTACACCTAACTCTCTAGCCTTTTCAAGTACATATTGTCTGTCATAGTCATGACTCATAATAATCCCCCTTTCTTACTTTGCAACATACCTCACATTATATTCTCTCATCCAATAATCTATTTGGATTAAATATGCAATTAATTGAGGACCTGTCATCAACTGACCGAACCAAGGCTTTTTAAACGATTTCCCTTCTGTTTCCACTATTTCAGTAACTTTATCTATATCGATTATTTGTAAAATAGGAGATTTTTTATCCTGTAGGATTTCTCTCATCCACTCTTGTACTGCTTTTGAATAAACAGGATTATGAGTTTTAGGATACGGACTTTTTCTTCTCAGTAAAACATCATCAGGTAAAATTCCCTTTAAAGCCCTTCTTAAAAGCCCTTTTTCTATTCCATCACAGTATTTCATTTTCCAAGGAATATTAAATGCATATTCTACAAGTCTGTAATCTGCAAATGGAACTCTCACCTCTAAGCTATTAGCCATACTCATACGATCCTTTCTATTAAGCAGTGTAATCATAAACCATTTAATATTTAAGTAGAAGAGCTCTCTCATACGATGTTCTTCTTGAGTTTCTCCTTCAAGTCTTGGTACTTGCCTTAATGTGTCCTCATATTTTTGTGCAACATACTCTTCTAAAGGTAACTTTCTAAATTCTTTAGACATAATACCTTTACGCTCTTTAATAGATTTAGACCATGGAAAAGTATTAGCATTAATATCTTCTACCCTTCTATACCACGGATAACCGCCAAATACCTCATCAGCACATTCTCCAGAAAGAGCTACTGTAGCCTCTTTTTTTACTTCTTTACAGAATAAATATAAAGATGAGTCTATATCTGCCATACCAGGTAAATCATTTGCTTTCACCGCTTCTTTTAAGGCTGATGCCAATTGCAAATTATCTATCACTACATTATGATGATTACTACCAATAAACTCTGACATTTTTTTAACCCATATACTATCTGAATTGGGCTGATATTCATTAGGTCTAAAATATATATTGTTATCTGTGTAATCTATTGAAAATGTATTTAACCTTCCTCTCCCCTGTTTTTTGAACGCATTAGCCACAATAGCTGAAATAGCACTTGAATCTAATCCTCCTGATAGGAAAGTACAAACAGGAACATCAGATATTGTTTGCCTTTCTATTGCATCTATCAAAAGAGTTCTTGTATGTTCTACTGTTGTGTCTAAATCCTCTATATGAGGTTTACACTCTAATTTCCAATATTCTTTTAACTTTATGCCCGAAAAATTAAACATTAAATAGTGAGCTGGAGGGATTTCTTTTACATCTTTAAAAACACCACTACCTAAAGATCTTGCAGGCCCTAAGCCGAAGATTTCCATCAATCCTTCATTATCTATAATTGGTTCTATTAAAGGATGTGCTAATAGTGCCTTTATTTCTGAAGCAAAAAGTAGAGAGTCATCTTTAAATGCATAAAATAGAGGTTTTACTCCAAGAGGGTCTCTAGCTAAAAACAACTGCTTATTTTTTTCATCCCATATACCAAATGCAAAAATTCCATTAATATGCTTTAGACAATCAGTTCCCCACTCAATATATGAAACCAATAAAACCTCAGTATCAGAATATGATTTAAAACGATATCCTTTTGCCTGTAGTTTTTTTCTAACTTCATCTGTATTGTATAATTCTCCATTATATACGATTGTATATTTCTTATCTTCTAATTGTCTTGTCATTGGTTGTGCTCCACCTTCAGGATCTATTACTATTAGACGGCGGTGCCCTAATAAAGCATTTTCAGATACATATATACCAAAATCATCTGGACCTCTTTTAATTAGAGTATTAGTCATTTTTTCGATAAGTTCTCTCTCTTTTATAAGGCTTCTTTTCATATTTACCCATCCAGCAATTCCACACATAATCTTCACCTCTTACAATTGAATTTCATTATCATTTGGTAATTATTTTATGTATTTTAACTGAAAATGTTACAAAAAAAAAGGGGCTTTCAGCCCCCTATTAACGCTTTACCACTTCTAATATCTCTTTTTCTACCTTTTTTACATCTGGAACATAGCTTTTTAAAACCTTCATTCTACCACTAAATTTATATTCACCTAAACTTGCTGGTATAAGTACACTATCTCCTTTTTTAATCTTTTCTATACCATCTTTGTATATAATTTCTCCTTCTCCTTCTACACATGTAAATATGAAAAATCTTTCTTCATCACTACATTCTTCAAACGAATCAAAAACATCATATAATTCAAGTGAAAAATCTTTGCATAAACAGTAATATGTTTTAGTATATCCTTCTCTTTCTATTTTAAGCCCTTCGCTTCTTCTACCTTCTAAACTTAAATCTGCTACATCTAATGCCTTATCGATATGTAGTTCTCTACCTCTGTTGTAGTCATACACTCTATACGTTGTATCGCTATTTTGCTGAATTTCTGCAATTATTACACCTTCACCGATTGCATGTATTAGTCCACTTTTTACAAAATATACATCACCTTTTTTTACAGGTACTCTATTTAAATATTTATCAAGCTCACCAGTTTCAATAGCTTTTCTAAATTGTTCCTTAGTGCAATCATTTGTTCCTACTACTAAATTTGCTCCTTCAAAAGCTTCAACAACATACCATACTTCCGTTTTGCCCATTTCACCTTCAACCTTCATACCATACTCATCATCTGGATGAACTTGAACAGAAAGCTTGTCTCTGGCATTAATAAACTTTATTAATAATGGGAACCATTCTTCAGATATTTTAGTACCAATAAGCTCAGAACCTTTAAGTTTTATTAATTCATCAAGCTTCATACCTTTAAACTCGCCATTTGAAACTACACTCATACCATTTTTATGACAAGCTACATCCCAACTTTCACCTATATTGCCATCTGGCAGATTATCTCTAAATATTTCTAAATCTCTTCCTCCCCATATTTTCTCGAAATAGATATTTTCAAATTTCAGCGGATACATGTCTTAAATCCTCCCATCTATATTAATGCAATTAAACTTAAGATTTTTCATTATCCACTAGACCAAACATCAATGTTCCCTTACAAGCTACTTCATCACCTACATAGGCAACTGCTTCTGCTTTACCTATACCTCTTCTCATAGAAATAAGCTCAACTTCCATTCTCAATGTATCCCCTGGTTTTACCTGTTTTTTAAATCTAACCTTATCTATTCCTGTAAATACCGCTAATTTTTCCTTGTTTTCCTCAAGACTTAACACTGCTACTGCCCCAACCTGAGCCATAGCTTCCACAATAAGTACTCCTGGCATTATAGGATTACCTGGAAAATGTCCTTGAAAGAAAGGCTCATTTATAGTTACATTTTTTATTCCTACTGCCTTTTTACCTTCTTCTATTTCGATAATCTTATCAACTAAAAGAAAAGGATATCTGTGTGGAATGATTTTTTGAATATCAACGTTTGTAAGCATAATTATTCCTCCCTCTTTTGTTTATAAGACAACGAACCCAGTTCGTTGACTCAGTTCTCCTCTTATTTTAAACAGTAGCAATTATTACTATTCTTTCTTATTTATTTAATTCCTGCTACATAATAAATTTTAATTTATCTAAAAATAAAAATAAACCATTCAATTAAGCAAATCGAATGGTTTATTTTTATTATTAAAATTATTTTTCATCATAAGCTTGTTCGCCATGTAGCACTTCATCTAGACCTGTTTTTTGTTCAATCTCGTTTATCTTAACTGGTGTAATTTTATTAATAAGCGCTAACATAACATAAGTAAATATAAATGCATAGATTGAAGCAAATAATACAGCAACTACTTCCTTAATAAAGAAATCCATGCCTCCAAATATTAGCCCATTTGCTCCATTAGGGTTAATAGCTGTAGATGCAAACATACCTAATAAAACAACACCTGTTACACCGCCAACACCGTGAACACCCCAAACATCTAATGCGTCGTCCCAGCCAAGCTTATTCTTTAATCCTACAGCAGAATAGCAAACAATTCCTGATATAATTCCTATAAGTGCAGCATAACCTGGTGAAACAAATCCCGCTGCAGGAGTGATAGTTGCTAACCCAGCAACTGCTCCAGTAAGAAGTCCTAGAAATTTTGGTTTCTTTTCTTTACTCCATTCAATAATAAGCCAAGTAATTGCAGCAAAAGAAGCAGCAATATCAGTATTTAGAAATGCAATTGCAGTAATACCATCAACTCGTAATTGGCTTCCAGCATTAAAGCCATACCATCCAAACCATAAAAGAGCTGTTCCTAAAGCTACGTTTGGAATACTATGAGGACCATGTTCCAAAACTTTTCTTCTTCCAACATAAAACACAGAAGCTAAAGCTGCCATACCAGCAGTTGCATGTACAACTATTCCACCTGCGAAGTCAAGAACTCCCCATTGTTGAAGAATTCCTCCTCCCCATACCATATGTGTAAATGGAAAATAAACTAAAAATAACCATGTTATTTGAAATAGTAAATAAGCTTTAAATCTGATTCGATTAGTAAATGCTCCAGTAATAAGAGCTGGAGTAATAATTGCAAACATCATCTGATATGCAACAAAAACATACATAGGTATATTGTTAGTCGGAGAAAATGCTTGACTAATTGAGATTCCTCTTAAAAACATTTTGTCAAGATTACCAATAATTCCATAAACATCTCCGCTAAAACATAATGAGTACCCAACTACATACCAAATTATTGTTGTTATACCCATAGACACAAAACTTTGCATCATGATACTTAAAACATTTTTTCTGCCTACTAGACCTCCATAAAAAAAGGCTAAGCCTGGAGTCATAAGCATTACTAAACTAGTTGCTAAGAGCATAAAACCGGTATCTCCTGGATTAAAATGCATATCTATTACCTCCTAATCTTATTAGTTTTGTGCATATGCACAAAAATATAATAATACAAACCTCGAAAATTGTCAAACAATTGTTAAAATTGTTGAAATTGTTAATAATATGAAATCAAGCAAGCGGTAGATGATTAATTCATCTACCGCTTACTCGATTTTATGTATTTATCATAAAGTTTATTTATGAGTTCTATTTCTTGTTCTGAAAATCTAGAATTTGTTAGCTCTATAATTTTTTCTTTTTCCTCTTCGGTTAATCCATCATTTAGCATATCTTTTAACATCTTAATATCTGATGGAGTCAATTTAGACAAAATTAGCTTTAATGCCTCAATTTCACCAGCTAATAATACTGAATTAACACTACTTATTAAATCCTGAGATATAGCTAAACTTTCTACAACATCGTCATTTTCTTCTTTCTGAGCATTTATTTCTTCCTCAGCTATATTCTCATTTTTCTCTTCTACGAATTCCTCATTCACTTTTTCTTTAGTATCTTCCTTTTTAACATCTTCATTAACAACATTTTTATCTTTAGCATTTGTATCTATATTTTTAATAATTTCTGCTGATTCTTCTTTTTCTTCTGTTTCTTTTTTATTTTCTTGCTTTACAACTTCATCCTTAAAGTCATTACTATCATCAGTTTTTTTAACTGGTTTATCCACATCATCTGTCTGAGTATTCTTAATATTATCCACATTTTGTCCACTGCTGTTATCAATTTGCATATCTTTTATAATATCATACAAATCTAACTTTTCTTTGTCTTGTACCTTTGAATCTATCGAATTATATGTAACTCCTAAAATTAACATTATTACAGCTAAAAGTGTCCACACTTTTCTCATCTTATCCACTCCAAATCTAGTTTTTAATCTTGTATTTTTATTTTGCTCAACCTTAATAACTTTATACTTGAAACAAAAACAGATACAACAAACTAAGTTTATTGCCTACATATTAATCATTCATCAATTTTCGACATAAAACCTTGACTTTTGACTAATATTTTAGTAAATTAATGTAGAAATTGAATTTTTACTTTAGCAAAAATAAAATATAGGAGGATGAAAATGAGTAATAATCAAACACAAAATGTGAAAATCACTAATGCAGACCCTTCAGCTGTCGGTTTATTAGGCCTTGCACTTGTAACTCTTGTAGCTTCATCACAAAAGCTTGGATTTACAAGTGGTGTATCTTTTATAGTTCCTTGGGCTATTTTCTTAGGCGCATTTGCCCAATTATTTGCTTGTATCAATGATTCTAAACGCAATAATATTTTCGGTACTACAGCTTTTGGTGGATATGCTTTCTTCTGGTTTGCAGTAGCCGCTTCTTGGATGATTAAGTTAGGAGTTTTCGGCGAAAAAATGGCGGCAAATGCAGATGTTAAACAGCTTGGATTTGCTTTTATTGGATATCTTATTTTTTCTATTTATATGACAATCGGTTCAATGGAAACTAATAAAGTATTGTTGATTATCTTCGTATTAATAGATCTTCTATTCCTAGGTCTATCATTAAGTACATTTGGCATAGCTGCTGAAGCTACTCACAAACTTGCTGCTTATTCAGAGTTCTTAATATCAATATTTTCATTCTATGGTTCTGCAGCAGTAGTTTTAAATGAGCATTTTGGAAAACAATTTTTACCAGTTGGAAAGCCATTTGGTATATTTAAATAAGCTTTAAAGCAATAAATAACAGAGGCAACGAATCTAAACTAGATTCGTTGCCTCTAAAATTTATTATATTGCTTTATATTTAATAGTATCCTTTGGACATGCATCTGTACATCTGAAACATTCTAAGCATAAACCAGGTACTATCTTTGGATATTGTTCTCTACTTTCCATTTCTATAGCTTCAGCAGGACATACTGATTTGCAAATTCCACATTTTATACAGTTTTCATTTTTAACTACTAACCCACGTTTAGCAAATGAACCTGTTATACTAAGCAAAATTCCATACGGGCAAAGATATCTGTGCCATAGTGAAGGAACAAAAAATAATGTAATCACTACTCCTAATGCAGTAAATATCATTAAAACAGGAATTTTCTTTCCAGTAATAAAAATTGTAGCCATCAATCCAAAAAAAGCAATCAAAATTATATATCTAAATATTGGTTTTCTAATCCATTTAGGTACCGCTATACGCTTAATTTTAAGCTTTTTATATATCCAATCCTCCACACTCATCAAAGTATTTATTGGACATATTAAGCCACAATAATAACGTCCAAATAAAGGTGCTGTAATTAAACTGATTAAGAATATTGCAAACCACAATCGAGGTTTGCCTAATTTGATTAATCCAATAAAAATACCAAGAAAAATCAATTGAAAAATCCTTCTAGTTTTTATACTCATAAAATTCACCCCCAAATTATTTTAATTTATGCAATTTTTCATTTACAGTCAATATTAAACACAACTCAATATATTTTAGAAAAATAAACCAGACTTTAAAAAAATTATAATAGTATTATAAAAATAAATCGGTAACTTTTGTTACCAATACAAAATTAGGGACAATCTTGAAACATTTCCTTGCTCAAATAGTAATTTTTTCAAAACCGACCCTTTTTGCAAACCAACAGACTATTTTCATCTTAATTCTTCATATATTTGTTATATAGCTCTTTTATGAGCTTTATCTCTTCCTCTGAAAATCTAGAATAAGCTAGCTCTATAGCCTTCTTTTTCTCTTCTTCAGTTAACCCTCCGTTTAGCATATCTTTTAACAGCTTAATATCTGATGGAGATAATTTTGTTAAAATTAATTTTACTGCCTTAGCCTTATCAGCTAATGATACTGAATTTTCAACACTACTTATCTTATCCTGAGATATGGCTAAATTTTGAACTGTATCTTCATTTTCTTTTTGTTCATTTGCTTCTTCATTAGCAACTTCTTTTTCTTCCTCAACTATATTTTCATTACTCTCTTCAATATCCTCTTTATTAGCTTCTTCTTTTATTTCATCTGTTTCATCTTTAATATCTTCCTTAACAACATTCTTATCTTCAGAACTTGAATCTACTCTGTCAATGCTTTCTGCTTCCCTTTCTTCTTTTTCTTTTATTTCCTTCTTATCTTCTTGTTTTACAGCTTCATTCTCAAAAACATTCTTTTTACTAGATTGTTCAATAGATTTATCCACTATACCTATTTGAATATTATCATCGTTATCCACATTTTCTCCACTACTGTTATCAATTTGTTCACTTTTAGAAATATTATCTTTTATATTCTCTATATCCTCAGTCTTAAAATTAAACGAATAATATATAATTCCAACAATTGCTATTATTATAGCTAACAAAACCCAAACCTTCTTCATCTTATTCACTCCAACACCTAATTTTCATTTAAATGGGACAAAGGTACTGCTCCTTTGCCCATATACATTTTACTATCTATTATACAACCTATATATAGCAGTTGTTGCTTCTGCTCTAGTAGTTTTTCCATTAGGAACAAATGTATTATCTGTTACGCCAATCATAAGCTGTGCCTTAATAACTTTAGCAGCATAACCTCTTCCCCATTTTTGTATTTCATCACTATCTGCATAAGCTTTAAGAATAGATTCTATATCATCTTCTGTCAACTCAACATCTTTAACTGTTCTACTCAATAAAGCTGCCATTTCTAATCTAGTAATTTCTTGATTTGGTCTAAATGTTCCATCCTCATATCCTTCTCGTAGTGTCAAAAGTATAGAACGATTTTGACACCCAAACATTGAAATTTTAATAATTTATAGGATTGATTGTGTCCCCCCTCTAGATATACTCTAAATGGTACAAAAAACTATAGATCTGTCTGGTTTTACTAAAGAGCACATTAAAAATTTTTCATTAAAATTATGTGGTAATGAAACTTATATAAAAGTTATCGAAAATAATCTTAATAAATGTCATTTCAGAGTAATCCAATCCTTGCTCTATTTTTTCATGTTCTTTTTACACTACCCATACAATAAATAACTGATATAAACAACCATATTCTTATTATAATAAATCAAATCTTACAACAAAATTAATTAAAACAAAAACTGAGACAACGAACCCGATTCGTTGTCTCATACACAGCTTGTATTTTAGAAAGTTCTTTAAAATACACCTAGACAATCTTTTATCTTGCCATTTATAAATTCATTTGTATTTTCTCTTTTTTATTGTTTTAACATAATATTCTATAGTTTTTTCTATTCCTTGTTTAAGACTAAAGTTAGGCTTCCACTCAAGTAAATCTTTTGCTTTTGAATTATCTAGACAACTTCTTAAAATATCTCCATCTTTCCATTTGCTATATTTAAGTTCATATTTTTTCTTAAGAACATTATTTAATAACTCAAACAATTCGTTTATTGAAGTTTCAATGTTTGTACTAATATTAAATATGCCACATACATCCATATTTAAAGCAGCCAAATTAGCTTCCACAACATCGTCTACATAAATAAAATCTCTAGTTTGGGTACCATCTCCATAAATTGTAGGATTTATATCATTTAACATTTGATTAATAAAAACAGAAATAACTCCTCCTTCTCCGTGTGGGTTTTGTCTAGGTCCATAAACATTTGAATATCTAAAAATAGTGTATTTAAGACCGTATATTTTATGATATGTTTCTATGTAAAACTCTGGCGTCATTTTTGAAATCCCATAGAATGAGATAGGCTGTTTTTGATAATATTCATCTATTTTTATACAACCTGTTTCACCATACACCGCTGCTGAAGATGCATAAATAAATTTTTCTATATTAAAAGTTCTAGCCATTTCCAGCAAATTAATTGTGCCTAAAATATTAGTTTCACAATCATTAATTGGATTATTTATAGATTTTTGAGCATTTGACTGTGCAGCATGATGAACTACAATTTTAGGTTTAAAATTGAAAAAAACCTCAGTTAATAAATTATCATCTAAAATATCTCCATAAAAAAATTGAGCATATTTATTTACATTATTCTTATTTCCTGTAGATAAATTATCTATTATTGCTACTTCATAACCTAAATTTATTAATCTATCCACTATATGTGAGCCTATAAAACCTGCTCCTCCTGTAACTAAAACCCTCACTTCAACCCCCTCTTATCTACTCTATTTTTGTTACACCTATCTCAGAATAAGTTTTTAATCCTATCTCTGACAACATAAGCTCTAATTCTTTATCTTCAGCTACTCCTTCCGACTTTTCCTTTAAGAAAAGAACTTTAATAGTTTGCATTATTATCTTTAAATCTAAAATAATTGAATAATTTCTTATATACAATAAATCAAACTTGAGTTTTTCTTCATATGACGTAGCATACTTACCTAATATCTGAGCTAAGCCCGTCAACCCTGCCTTAACATTCATTCTATAATAATAGTTAGGTGATGATTTAGAATATTTATCAACAAAATAAGGTCTTTCTGGTCTAGGTCCAACTATACTCATCTGACCTTTTAAAACATTAAACAATTGAGGTAACTCGTCCAATCTTGTAGTTCGCAGAAACTTACCAACCTTAGTTATCCTTGGATCACATTTACCAGCTATTATAGGTCCAGTTATTTTTTCTGCATCTTGTACCATAGTTCTAAATTTATATAGATAAAACTTTTTTTCACCTACTGTTAATCTTTCCTGTTTATATATTATATCTCCTTTAGAGTCTAGCTTAATAGCTATACTCACTATTATCATAATAGGTAGTGTAATTATTATACCCAAAAGAGAAATAATGATATCTAGTGTTCTTTTTATAATCCTCTGTTCAAGTGTTAATTCCATTTTTTCTATCTTAAAAGTAACAACATCGTCAAACTGGTCAATCTTAGCATTTAACATGAACATTTCATAAATATCTGGTACTATAAATAGTTCTATGTTTTGCTTTTGACACAAATTAATAATTTTTATTTTATCTTCATAGTCAATATCTGATGAAATGATTACAGTATCAACATTTTTTATATATTTTTTTAATTCATAATTAACCGTATTATAATACAAGTATTTTACATTATACCACTCTCTTGACTTATCAACCAGCTTTTTAGCTATATATTTTGTACTTTTCTCATTTCCAATAATCATAACCTGCTTTATACCATGTAGTTTTCTAAGCAGTTTTATTATTATGTACCTCCATATGCTTAATAGCACTAATTGTATTATAAACCCAATAAAGAATACACTTCTAGGAAATGCAAAACCTCTAAAGAAAAATGAAAGTGCCATAGTAGATAG
Source organism: Caloranaerobacter ferrireducens (assembly GCF_001730685.1). Taxonomy (NCBI): domain Bacteria; kingdom Bacillati; phylum Bacillota; class Tissierellia; order Tissierellales; family Thermohalobacteraceae; genus Caloranaerobacter; species Caloranaerobacter ferrireducens. The sequence goes on from NZ_MDJR01000004.1 coordinate 191,050, forward strand.
TAATATCATAAAAAGTGCTATACCTAAAGAAAATACTGTATCAATAAAAGTTTTTCTACTTATCGAAAGTAATCCATAAATATCAAAGAACATTAATGTCACTAATGCTATAAATGGAATTAATCTAATAAAAGGATACAAATTACGTTCTGGAATCTCGAAGCTAAATTTAAACAAATAAGCTAAATAATAACCTATAATAACTAAACTTAAGTCTATAATAATCATTACTATTTTATTAGTTTTCTTAAACTTCGTTAAATTCTTCAAAATCATTTTAGATTACCCCTTAACTGTTCATCTAGAAAAATAATAACATATTATATTATTTTTTGTATAAGATTTATGTCCTGTTTTGAAATTATAATAAATATACAACTGAATACTCAGATTTTCTATGATAGTTTTAATAAGTATTATTTTAATTTTTATAAAATAATAACACAGTTATAGGGAATAAGTAGAAAACTCTTGTGGTTTAGAGTCTTTTTTCCCGTAATAATATAGAAGCGATTCAATAATTCTATCACAAGCTTTTCCATCACCATATGGATTAACTGCATTGGCCATTCTATCATATTCTTCTTTATCGTTTAAAAGTATGTTTACAGAATTATAAATATCCTTTTCATTAATACCAGCTATTTTTACTGTACCAGCTTTTACAGCTTCTGGCCTTTCTGTCTCTGTTCTTAAAACTATTACAGGCTTCCCTAAAGCTGGTGCTTCTTCTTGAATCCCGCCTGAATCTGTCATGATAATGTGACATTTATTTATTAAATTTACAAAAGGTTCATAATCTAATGGTTCAATTAAATGTATTCTATCTACATTATTAAATATTTTATAAGCTAATTCTCTTATTCTAGGATTTAAATGCATTGGAAAAACTACTTCTACATCATTATTATTTAAAACAATATCTTTAACAGCATTAAAAATATTCTCCATAGGCTTACCCCAATTTTCTCTTCTATGGCAAGTTAATAATAATACCTTTTTCTCTTTATAATCAATTTTATCTAGTAAATCATCATTAAACTTATAATCCTCACTTACAACCTGTAAAAGAGCATCAATAACAGTATTTCCTGTAACAAATATGTTTTCTTCTAAAATACCTTCTCTAAGAAGATGCTTCTTATTACCCATCGTTGGTGCAAAATGAATATTTGCAATCGTTCCCGTTATCCTTCTATTCATTTCCTCTGGATAAGGTGAATAAATATTTCCACTTCTTAACCCAGCTTCTACATGTCCTACCTTTATTTTATTATAAAAAGCCGCTTGAGCTCCAACTAAAGTAGTTGTAGTATCTCCATGTACTAAAACTATATCAGGTCTTTCTTTCTTCATTACTTCATCTAAACCATATAATGCTTTCGATGTTATATCTATTATACTTTGTCCATGAGTCATTATATTCAAATCATAATCAGGTTGTATATTAAATAACTCAAGTACCATATCAAGCATTTCTCTATGTTGTGCTGTTACACAAACAACTGATTCAAAATCTTTATTTTTTTCTAGTTTTTTAACGAGTGGAGCCATTTTTATTGCTTCAGGTCTTGTTCCAAAAATAGTCATTACTTTTATCATTTATTAATCCCCCTTAAATATTAATTTCAAAAAGAGACCTCTTATTATATATAGAGATCTCTTATAATAAGTTAAATAGCCTTTTCAATTTCCTCAACACTCATTTTAACATCATGTACATTTCCTAAATTTCTTATTTCTACTTTTCCAGAAGTATAATCTTTTATATTAATTATATTTTTAGTATCAAATACTAAAGGTGTTCTCATTTCTTTAGCTAATTCATTGTAATCAATAGTTTTAAATTCATTATGGTCAGCTAATATTAAAATCATATCTGCCTTTCTAACTGCTTTGTTTAAACTTACAAGCTCTAATACATCTGTGTTTACATGAGGGTCGTGAATTGCAACTTCGAACCCTTCTTCTTTAAGTAATTCAATTACTTCAAGAGCAGGGCTCTCCCTCATATCATCAATATTACCTTTATAAGTAATACCCAAAATAGCTATTTTAGGATCCTTAATATCCGAAGTCATCTGTTTAACCTTTGACACTACATAATGAGGCATACTGTTATTTGTCTCTCTTGCTAAAGATATAATACGTGCTAATTCTGGTGCTTTTTCAATAATAAAGTAAGGATCAACAGCTAAGCAATGTCCGCCTACTCCTGGTCCTGGTTGATGTAGATTAACTCTTGGATGTTTATTAGCTAATCGTATTACTTCAAGAGCATTGATATCTAAGCTATTACATACCTTTACTAACTCATTAGCTAAAGCTATATTAACATCTCTAAAAGTATTTTCCATTAGCTTTGACATTTCTGCTGTTTTTGCATCTGTAATCAAAATTTCCCCTTTTACAAAGTTTCTATAAACCTCTGCTGCTTTTTCTGCACATTTTGGCGTGCATCCTCCTACTATTCTATTATTTTCAACTAGTTCCTCCATAATTTTCCCTGGTAGAACTCTTTCTGGACAATGGGCTAGATACACATCTTGTCCAACTTTAAAGCCAGCTTCTTCAATAATAGGCTTTATAAAATCATCAGTTGTCCTTGGAGCTATTGTAGATTCAACTATAATAACGTCTCCATTTTTTATGTAAGGAATTATAGATTTAACTGCCGATAAAACATAGCTTAGATCACAAGATTTATATTTATCATTTTTATTTGGAGTTGGAACTGCAATTATAAATACATCTGATTCTTCAGGGCTTGTCCTAGCAATGATTTTACCTGTATCTACCATCATTTTAACAACCTTATCTAACCCTGGCTCTTCAATATGAACTTCTCCTTTGTTTAGTTTTTCAACAACTTTTTCGTTTATATCTACTCCAATTACTTGATGCCCGCTTAATGCAAATATAGCCGCTGTTGGTAGACCAATGTACCCAAGACCTACTACACATATTTTTTTCATTATTCAGTTCCCCTTTCTTATTTTAATGTTTTGTTATGTAGTATTTATGTATAAATTTATAAAATTAAACTCTGTTATTTTTTAGTATATTGTGTAATGAAAAAGTTTTGTATCAAAAATACTTAATTTACAGACATATTTTATAGCAAAAATAAAAAATAATTTACTTAAAGAAAACATAAAAATCTCAGGTATCTCAGTCAATAATATTCTGAAATAATGTAAAGGACTAAAATAAGTAGCGTATAAAACAGATGTAAGTAATTTAATACTATTTAAATAATTGTTAGCAATCCAAACTTTTTTCATTGTATTCCTTCCATCAAACTAACTATTAAATTTTGAATTTCTGAACAAACTTTCTCTAGTGAATATCTTATTTTAACAAATTCTTTTAAATCCATATTATTATTATTTATTATTTTAACATCTTCTACACTATCAAATATAAACTGGCTAGGAAAAATAGTATTTACTCCTTCTCTTTTTAAAACAATAGGGATTGCTCCTGAAGCCATCCCCTCTATAGGAGCCATATGAAAACTTTCATAATCGCTTGTAGAAAGTACATAACCTATTTTAGTTAAAAATTCACTTACATCTCCCCAACCTTCGAAAATTACTGAATTTTTATACTTGGATTTTTTTATTCTGTTAAATTGTTTTTCGTAGTACTCTCTTTGAATCGTATCATTCCATATCCATTTATACTCACTTGGATGTTTACCTTTTATAAACAATTTATATCTATTATCTTTTTCATATAATTTTTCAAAAATGTCTAGAGCTCTATCTAATCTTTTTAATTTTGGACATATCCCTATTATAGCTAAATTATATTCGTATCCGTTGACTTTTGGCTTATTAAATCTATCAACATCGACTGCATTGTAAATCATTATCATTTTTTCTCTAGGTATTTTAGAAACTCGATAGAATTCTTCGTAAATAAATGGCGATATAGCAATTACTTTGTCTATTTTTGAATAATCAAACATCTTGGGGTATTTTGTATTCATTTCAAATCTATGAACTCTAACAACAAGTATCTGATCATCTCTTTTATGATTCTGATACCAAATAACATTTCCAAGTCCCCATTCACAGAATATAATGTCAGCCCATTCAACTAACTTTCTACTTTCTTCTTCATCATGCAGTTCATGACCTTTCCAAATGTCAACTTTTACTTCATAGTCCAGTACATCTTGAAAATATTTAATTATGTGTTCAATAAACTTCAAATCATGCCCTGCAAAAACTATTTTTCTTTTACTCATACTTAATCACCTACATTCTTTTATCCAACATTAAAAATTCTTGCACCTCGTTTAAACAGTTCTTTTGTACTTTTTGATGAAATAAACTTGTCCAATAATTCAATAGGCTTCATATTATTGATAAAATCTCGCTTTAGAATCGATAAAACATACTGAGAATTACTAATAAATTGATATTTATTTTTTTCTATTTTTGTAATAATTTCTGCATCTGTATACTTTGTAGTTAACATAAGCTCTTTTAAATAATTTTTAGAATATCTTTTATGATTATCAAAATAAGTTACATATTTGCAACTAGTTATTTGATTTAAAGTATCATAATTATGAAAGTAATCTAATAAAAATGTCTTTACTGTTTCATTATTGTTATTATTAAAAATATCTATATAACCATCAAATATATCAATAAGAATAATAAGTTCTTTATGTTTATATGACTGTCTATTGAAATTTTCAATAAGTATTTGATAATCCTCTATAGATTTGACAATTCCAATAACAGCTATATCATTAAAATCATCAATATACTCAATACCAGCTATATCTAAAATACGCTTAACTCTATGTTCATAAGTATGCTTTTCTAATATTTCATATAAACAAGCTTTTCTTTTCTTTTCATAGTAATCTTGGTCCTTAAATAATCTTTCAATTTCATTTTTCATTTCACCAAAATCAGATGTCGCAACTACTAATTCACCAAAAACATTGTTGATCCCCAAAGATTGTGAACTTACTATCGGAGTATTACACGCCAATATTTCAAATACTCTTCTTGAAAACATAGTAGGAGAATCTACAATACTATTTACATTTAATGCAACTCTATACCCCTTATATGCTTTATCTATTTGGCTTACTGGCAAACTACCTTTTATATATTTTTTGAATTTCTCTGGAAATTGATTAGGGGAGTCGTTATTAAAGTTTCTATCATATATATCTATACCATATTCAGCACATATTTCTATCATAGAATCCATTGCAGCTTTTCTTTCTGGAAATTTATCTCCATAATAAGCACCTGCAAATACAACTTTATTTATTCTTTCATATTTTTCTATCGGATTATGAATTTTAGGTTGTGCAGCAAATGGCAATACATAAACATGCTCATGTCCTCTTTCCTTATAAATCCTTATACTATTTTCATCAGTTGTAAATATATAATCAAAATGTATCGCTGTTTCAATAAAAGCATTTATATGAAAAGGGTCTTCTTTATTCCAAAAAACAGTTGGGATAGAGTTTTCTTTGCACCATTCTACTAAGGTTAACAACTCACTGTTATCTCTAGGTCCACCATGTCCTACCATGTTAGTCCATAAACCATTATTACCAACCCAAGCAGACTCAACAAATAATAAATCTGGTTTTTCTAAAATTAATTCCTCTCGCCAATTATCAGGTGATATCTGAAAACAATCAAATTCATATTTAAAACATTCGTAACTAAATTCATCCAAAATACATGCAGCTTTAATATTTTTAATTTTTTTTATCTTTCTTTGCTTATAATTATTCATACCTTTTAATGAAAGAAATCTTTCTCTCTTATTTGCTGGTTCAATAATAATTGAATCTAATATTAATTCCCCTTTTCCTTGAAATCTAATAGCAAGCCTTATATTATCGATTTCTTTTAAATCCATACTTGTTTCATTGTTTAGTTCTACTGATTTAACACCTAATTTTTTACCTGATTTAAATGCTATTATAAATAACTTTATATCCCCATCCCCAAATTTCTTACCTTTAAAGATGAATTTATGTCTTCTATCTGTATTTAGATTTTTTAATATATTGTTTTGCGGTACCAAGTGAAAATTTACATTTTTTTCTAAGTATGAGATATAACAGTGCTTATCAGTACAATTAAACTTAATCTTGTTATTTTGAATTTCAACTTTTTCATCAAAACTAAACCAATCTTTTTGCTCAAAAACTATTTGTTCAGACTTATCAACATTATCTTTTTTAATAAAACTTTTTATATATTGTTCTTTTTTAATTAATTCATTAAATCTTTTATTTATGTAAGATATATCCATTGCTATCCCCTCTGTTTTAATATTTTCCTAAATTTCCACATTCTAATCGTTAATCTTCCTAGTTTTGAATTTTTTAAAGCATTGTATCTTTTATTAATTTGTATATATTTCTTATTCATTTTTTCAAAATTTTTCTTCAACTCTTTATAAGAATATAAAACATTTTTTTCTTTTTCAATATGTTCTAATAGAGATACATAAAGTTCATTATTTTCTTTTTTTATTGATTCAAGTATATTTTCTACGTTTGTTAACTTATCTTTTAGTTCTTTTACTTGGTTTTTGTAAATATTTATTATATTTTCTTTCTTATTTATTTCATCTTTTTTTATTTTTAATTGCTCTTCGTACAATCTAACAACTTTCTCATTTTCTTTTTTCATTTGTCCTATTATGTTTTCTTTTTCATTCAATAAATTATCATAATTCTTTCTTATTTCAGTATAATTTTTTTCTATTTCCTCATATTTATGTTCCAATTCTTTATATTTTCTTACTTCATCCCTTAATTTATCAACTACTTTTTCTTTTTCATTCAATAAATTATCATAATTCGACTCTAAAGTAAAATGATTTTCCTCCAATTTCTCATACTTATCTTCTAGTAACTTGTAATTTTCTTCCTTAGTCTTTAAATCTTTTAATAACAAATATTCGACCTTACCAAAACATTCTTCAAGTTCCATTA